>NZ_JASCPN010000090.1:0-15472 GCF_029960155.1 Pseudomonas sp. PS01300
CTCAGTAGTGAAACGATGCATCGCCGATGGTAGTGTGGGGTTTCCCCATGTGAGAGTAGGTCATCGTCAAGATTAAATTCCGAAACCCCTATCTGCATCTGCAGGTAGGGGTTTTGTCTTTGTGGGCCGAAAAGCTGCAGGCCCTCGGTCTGTACGCAGACCGTGATAAGGTTCCCCCCAAAATCCGCACAGCCCAAGGGATGCCCCATGCCGCATGCAAGCACGCTTCAACCGGGATTCATGGTCGTTCACGGCAACCACCTGGATGAACTGCGTGGCCTGGTGGTGAGCCTGATGCGGCGTTATCCGCTGGCACCCCTGGAAAACGAGATGGTGCTGGTGCAGAGCAACGGTATCGCCCAGTGGCTCAAGCTGGCCCTGGCCGAAGACCCGCAGGACGATGACCAGGGCGGTTGCGGCATCGCGGCCGCCATCGATGTGCAATTGCCTGGTAGCTTCATGTGGCAGCTGTACCGCCGGGTACTTGGCCGCGAAGAGATTCCTGAAACCTCCCCGCTCGACAAGGCGCCCTTGACCTGGCGCCTGATGCGCCTGCTGCCGGAAGTGATCAACCAGCCGCATTTCGAGCCGTTGCAGCGTTTTCTTACCGATGACAGCGACCTGCGCAAGCGCTACCAGCTGGCCGAGCGCCTTGCCGACCTGTTCGACCAATACCAGGTGTACCGTGCCGATTGGCTGAAGGACTGGGCAGCCGGACGTCACGTGCTGAGCAACGCTCGTGGCGACTCCCGTGCGCTGGCCCCCGCCAACTGCTGGCAGGCAGAGTTGTGGCGTGCCTTGCTGCTGGATGTGGGAGAGGAAGGCATGGCCCAGAGCCGTGCCGGCGTGCACCAGCGTTTCGTCGAGCGCATCAATGCACTGGAACAAGCCCCCAAGGGCCTGCCATCGCGGGTCATCGTGTTCGGCATTTCTTCGTTGCCGGCCCAGGCCCTTGAAGCGCTGGCAGGCCTGGCACGTTTCAGCCAGGTGCTGCTATGCGTGCACAACCCCTGCCGTCACCACTGGGCCGATATCGTCGCCGACAAGGACCTGCTGCGTCATCAGTACAAGCGCCAGCAGCGCAAGCAAGGCATGCCCAGCCTGATCGACGCCGACACCCTGCACCAGCATGCCCATCCGCTGCTTGCAGCCTGGGGCAAGCAGGGCCGGGACTACATCAACCTGCTCGACAGCTACGATGACCCGGGCAGCTATCGCAATGTGTTCAGTGACGGGCGCATCGACCTGTTCACCGAGAACGGGCAGGCCACTCTGCTCAACCAGTTGCAGGACGACATTCTCGAACTGCGCCCATTGGCCGAGACCCGCGCCTTGTGGCCCGCCGTCGACCCGGCCAAGGACCGCTCGGTGCGTTTTCATGTGGCCCACAGCGCGCAGCGCGAGGTCGAGATCCTGCACGACCAGTTGCTCGCCCGCTTCAGCGCCGACCCCGGTCTGCGCCCGCGCGACGTGATCGTGATGCTGCCGGACATCAACACCTATGCGCCCCACATCCGCGCCGTGTTCGGCCAGCTTGAACGCAACGACCCGCGCTACATTCCCTTCACCCTGACCGACCAGGGCCAGCGCGGCCGCGACCCGCTTCTGATTGCCCTGGAGCACCTGCTCAAGTTGCCGGACAGCCGCTTCCCGGTGAGCGAGATTCTCGATCTGCTGGATGTTCCCGCCCTGCGTGCCCGCTTCGCGATCAAGGAAAGCGACCTGCCCACGCTGCACCGCTGGATCGAAGGGGCCGGCGTGCGCTGGGGCCTCAATGCACAGCAGCGTGCCGGCCTGGGCCTGCCCGATGACCTCGAGCAGAACAGCTGGCGATTCGGCCTGCGTCGCATGCTGCTGGGCTATGCGGTGGGCACGGGCGACAGCTGCGACGACATCGAACCCTATGATGAAATCGGCGGCCTCGATGCTGCCCTGATCGGCCCGCTGGTGGCCCTGCTCGATGCGCTCGAGGTGGCCCATGCCGAGCTCTCGCAGCCGGCACCGGCGGCGCAATGGGGCACGCGCTTGCATGCCCTGCTGCAGGTGTTCTTCCTGGCCGAAACCGAACACGATGACTACCTGCTGGTGCAACTGCAGGGCCTGTGCGAAACCTGGCTGCAAACCTGCGAGTCGGTCGGGCTCGAGGACGCCTTGCCGTTGACGGTGGTGCGCGAAGCCTGGCTCGCCGGCCTGGACCAGGGGCGCTTGTCCCAGCGCTTTCTGGCCGGCTCGGTGAACTTCTGCACCCTGATGCCCATGCGTGCCATCCCCTTCAAGGTGGTGTGCCTGCTGGGCATGAACGATGGTGACTACCCGCGTGCGCAGCCGCCGCTGGACTTCGACCTGATGGGCAGCGACTACCGCCCCGGCGACCGCTCTCGGCGCGAGGACGACCGTTACCTGCTGCTCGAAGCCTTGCTGTCGGCGCGTGAGCAACTGTACGTCAGCTGGGTGGGCCGCAGCATTCGCGACAACAGCGAGCGGCCGGCGTCGGTGCTCATCGGCCAGTTGCGCGATCACCTCGCCGCCGGCTGGCGCAGCCCCAAGGCCAAGGCCGACGACCCTGTGGAGGGCGGTCTGCAACTGTTGCACGCCTTGACGCAGGAACACCCCCTGCAACCGTTCAGCGCCCGCTACTTCCACAAGCACAGCAACCTGTTCAGCTATGCCAGCGAATGGCGCGCCCTGCACCTGCCGCCAACGCAGCTGCCGACCGAGGCCGACCAACTGGAGCCTTTCGTGCCCGAAGAGCCCCTGAGCCTGACCTTGCTCCAGGACTTCATGCGCCACCCCGTTCGGCACTTCTTCAGCCAGCGCCTGAAGGTGTTCTTCGAAGCCGCCGAAGCCCCCCTGGCCGACGAAGAGCCCTTCGTGCTCGACGCCCTGCAGCGCTACAGCCTGAGCGAAAGCTTGCTGGGCGCAGCCCTGGCCGACCCCACCAACAGCACCGACGCCCTGCAGGCCCAGGCCCGTCGCCTGCAACGCAGCGGCATGCTGCCGCTGGCCGGCTTCGGTGAATGCCTGCAGGCCGAATTGATCGAGCCATTGCCCGACCTGCTGTTGCGACACGCTCAACTGCTCGGCCAATGGCCAACCCTGATCGACAGTGCGCTGCCGATCAGCTTCGAGTATCGCCAGCTGCGGCTCGAAGGCTGGCTGGGGCGGGTGTACCAGCGTGACGACCAGGCGCTGCTGAGCATCACCACCTTGCCCAACGGCATCAGTAGCGGCAAATCGCTCAAGTGGCACCGACTGGTGGCGACCTGGGTCATGCACCTGGCTGCGTGTGCCGTTGGGCACCGGTTGAGCAGCGCAGTGGTCGCCACCGACGTGACCCTGTTGCTCGACCCGCTGGAGCAACCGCGTGCCGCGGAACTGCTCGGCGATCTGCTGGTGGCCCGGCAGGCCGGCATGAATGCGCCGCTGCCGGTGGCGATCAAGACCGCCTTCACCTGGCTCGGCCAGAGTGACCCTGAAAAAGCCCTGACGGCCGCAGCCAAGGCCTACGACGGCGACGGCCAGAACACCTGCGGCGAGCGCAGCGAAAGCACCGCACTGGCCCGGCAGTTCAGTGATTTCGCGGCGCTGACCGCGAGTGAAGAATTCGAGGGCTGGTGCGAGGCACTGTACCGGCCGATGTTCGAAGCCGCCTGGCAACGCCTGGGCAGTGAAGAGGCGCATTCATGACTGTCCACGCACACCAGCCGCCGCTGGCACTGACCTTCCCGCTGCACGGCAGCCAACTGATCGAAGCCAGTGCCGGTACCGGCAAGACCTTCACCATCTCTGCCTTGTACCTGCGCCTGGTGCTGGGCCATGGCGGCGAGCAGGGCTTCGGGCGCGAGCTGCTGCCGCCACAGATCCTGGTGGTGACCTTCACCGATGCGGCCACCAAAGAGCTGCGCGAGCGCATTCGCACCCGCCTGGCCGAAGCGGCGCGGTTCTTCCGTGGCGAACTGCCCGAAGCCGACCCCTTGCTGGTGCAACTGCGCGAGCACTACGCCCCGGACACCTGGCCCGCCTGCGCCAACCGCCTGGACGTTGCCGCGCAGTGGATGGACGAAGCCGCCGTCTCGACCATCCACAGCTGGTGCCAGCGGATGCTGCGCGAGCACGCGTTCGACAGCGGCAGCCTGTTCACCCAGACCCTGGAGACCGACCACAGCGAGCTGCTCGGCCAGGTCATGCGCGACTACTGGCGGCGCTTCTGCTACCCCATGCACGGCGAGGCCCTGGCCTGGGTGCGCAGCCACTGGAGCAGCCCCGAGGCATTGCTGCCCAGGGTGCGCGCGCTGTTCGGCCGCACGCGGAGCGAGGAAGACAGCGCCGACCCACAGGCGCTGATCGAAGCGGTGGTGCAACAACGTGCCGAACGGCTGCGCCAGCTCAAGGCGCCCTGGGCACAGTGGGCCCAGGAACTGCTGCAACTGTGCCATGCCGCACATGCCGCCAAGCAGGTGGACGGGCGTAAGATGCAGCCGCGCTATTTCGAACCCTGGTGCGAGAAGATCGCGGCCTGGGCCCAGGACGAGCAGGCGGTGGAGCTGGATATTGGCACCGGGTTCACCCGCTTCACCCCGCAAGGCATGGCCGAAGCCTGGAAGGGCGAGCCGCCCAGCCACCCGGCGCTGGATGCCATGCCCGGCCTGCGCCTGGAGCTGCAGGCGTTGCCGACCCCGGACGCCCGCCTGCTCGAACACGCCGCCAACTGGGTGTCGAAACGCTTCGAGCAGGAAAAGCGCCGCCGCGCCGAAATGGGCTTCGACGACATGCTGCTGCGTCTCGACTCGGCCTTGGGCGGGACGGCCGGCGAGCGCCTGGCCGGGCTGATCCGCGAACAGTTCCCGGTGGCCCTGATCGATGAATTCCAGGACACCGACCCGGTGCAGTACCGCATCTTCCAGCGTATCTATCGCATCGAGGAGGACGTGCGCGAAACCGGGCTGTTCATGATCGGCGACCCCAAGCAGGCCATCTATGCCTTCCGCGGCGCCGACATCTTCACCTACCTGGGCGCCCGGCGCGCCACCCACGGCCGGCTGCACAGCCTGGACACCAACTACCGCTCAAGCCAGCCGATGGTCGATGCGGTCAACCATGTATTCATGCGCGCCGAACAGCGCGAGGCCGGTCGCGGGGCGTTCCTGTTCCGCGACGGCGACGACAACCCCGTCCCCTTCGTGGCGGTCAGGGCGCAGGGGCGCAAGGAGCACCTGCAGGTCGACGGGCAGCCCCTGGCAGCGCTCAACCTGTGGCACCTGGCAAGCGACGAGCCGCTGTCCGGCGCGGTCTATCGCCAACAGGTAGCCGCCAGCTGCGCCACCCAGATCGTCAGCCTGCTCAATGGCGGCCAGCTGGGCACCAGCGGCTTTGTCCAGCCAGGCCAGGCGTTGCGTGGCTGTTTGCCATCGGACATTGCGATCCTGGTTCGCGACGGTCGCGAGGCCCAGCTGATCCGCGCCGAACTGGCCGCCCGCGACGTACGCAGCGTCTACCTGTCGGACAAGGACTCGGTGTTCGCCGCCCAGGAGGCACACGACCTGCTGGCGTGGCTCAAGGCCTGCGCCGAACCCGACAGCGAGCGCCTGCTCAAGGCGGCGCTGGCCAGCGTCACCCTCGACCTGCCGCTGACCCGGCTGGCCCAGCTCAACCAGGACGAGCGGGTGTGGGAACACTGGGTCATGAAGTTCCGCGACTATCGCCACCTCTGGCGCACCCAGGGCGTGCTGCCGATGCTGCGTCACCTGCTGCACGACTTCGACCTGCCCCAGGTACTGATGCGCCGCAGCGATGGCGAACGGGTGCTGACCAACCTGCTGCACCTGGCCGAGCTGCTGCAGCAGGCGGCCACCGAGCTGGACGGCGAGCAGGCGCTGATCCGCCACCTGAGCGAACACCTGGCCAGCTCCGGCCAGGCCGGTGAAGAACAGATCCTGCGCCTGGAAAGCGACGAGCAACTGGTCAAGGTGGTGACCATCCACAAATCCAAGGGGCTGGAATACCCGCTGGTGTTCCTGCCCTTCATCAGCACCGCCAAGCCGGTGGACGGAAAGCGCCTGCCCCTGGGCTGGCACGACGCCCAGGGCAATGCCCAGCTGACCCTGACCCCTGATGCCGAGCAGATCGCCCTGGCCGATGACGAGCGCCTGGCCGAAGACCTGCGTCTGCTCTACGTGGCCCTGACCCGTGCCCAGCACGCGTGCTGGCTGGGGGTGGCGGACCTCAAGCGCGGCACCGGCAAGGAGTCGCTGCTGCACCGCTGCGCGCTCGGCTACCTGCTGGGCGGCGGCGCTGTACTGCCGGCTTCCACCGCCCTTGAGGGCTGGCTGCAGGCATTGCAGGAAGGTTGCGCGACCATCCACAGCCAGGTATTGCCGATTGCCGACACCCAGCGCTACCAGGCCCCGCGCAACACCGCCGAGCTGCTGCCGGCCCGCCAGCCGCGCCGCCGCGCCGCAGAGAACTGGTGGATCGCCTCCTACAGTGCACTGCGCATCGGCGAGGAGCTGCTCACCGCCGACAGCTCCCAGGCCCAGCAACTGCTCGATGATGAACCGGCCGATCCGCAGGCCCTGCGCGAAGTCGTGGCGACGGGCGGCGACATCCACCGCTTCCCGCGTGGCCCCAACCCCGGCACCTTCCTCCACGGGCTGCTCGAATGGGCCGGTCACGAAGGCTTCGACCAGGTGGTCGCGGCGCCCGAGCAACTGCACAAGACCGTGGCCCAGCGCTGCAACCGGCGCGACTGGACCGGCTGGATCAACACCCTCGGCAACTGGCTCGAACACCTGCTGAACGCACCGCTGCACCTGGCACCGGACAGTGCGCCGGTTGCCCTGGGCCAGTTGAGCCAGTACCAGATCGAGATGGAGTTCTGGTTCGCCAGCCATCAGGTCGACGTGCTGGCCCTCGACCGCCTGGTATGCACCCACACCCATGACGGCGCGGCCCGACCGGCCGCGCAGTCGGCGCTGCTCAATGGCATGTTCAAGGGCTTCATCGACCTGGCATTCGAGCACGACGGGCGCTACTACGTGGCCGACTACAAGTCCAACTGGCTGGGCACCGACGACCAGGCCTACAGCGAGCTGGCGATGGAGGGCGCGATCCTCGAGCATCGCTACGACCTGCAGTACGTGCTGTACCTGCTGGCCCTGCACCGTCAGCTGCGTGCCCGCCTGCCCGACTACGACTACGACCGGCATGTGGGCGGCGCGGTGTTCCTGTTCCTGCGTGGGGTGCACGCGGCCAGCCAGGGCTTGTACTTCATCAAGCCGCCGCGCGTGCTGATCGAGCGGCTCGATGCCCTGTTCAGCGGCGCAAGCGCACCGCAGCAACCTGATCTGTTTTCCGGAGACAGCGCATGAGCCGCACGTTCGACGACCTGTTGCCCACCCCTCTGGATGCCGGGCATCTGGCGGCCCTGGCGCCGTTGACGGTGGGCGCCGACCTGCTGGCGCTGCTCGATCGATGGGTCGAGCGCGGCTGGCTGCGAGCACTGGACCGCGCCTTCGTGGCTTTCCTCGGCGAACGCGACCCGCAGGCCGACCCGCTGGTGCTGCTGGCCGCCGCACTGGCCAGCCACCAGTTGGGGCACGGGCACGTGTGCCTGGACCTGGCCGAAACCCTGGCCGAGCCTGACTTTGCCCTGTCGTTGCCACCCGAGGGCGATGCCCTGGCCGGCCCCTTGCTGCTGCCTTCGCAACTGCTGGAGCGCCTCGATCTGGCCACCTGGTGCCAGCGCCTGCAAGGCAGCGCGCTGGTTGCCCTGGGCAGCAGTGAAGCGCAGGCCTCGCGCCCCCTGGTGTTGAGTGGGCAGCGCCTGTACCTGCGCCGCTACTGGGCCTATGAACGGCGCATCGACAGTGCCCTGCGCGAACGCCTGGAACAGGCCGAACCCACGCCCGCCGATTTGCGCGCCCGCCTGGATGCGCTGTTCGAAGGCTCGGCGCTGGCCGGTCAGGTCGACTGGCAGAAGCTCGCCTGCGCGCTGGCCACCCGCAGTGCGTTCAGCATCATCACCGGCGGCCCCGGCACCGGCAAGACCACCACCGTGGTGCGTCTGCTGGCCCTGTTGCAGGCCCCGGCCGTGGAGGTCGGGCGCCCGTTGCGTATCCGCCTGGCCGCACCGACCGGCAAGGCAGCGGCGCGTCTTACCGAATCCATCGGCCAGCAGGTGGAGCGGCTGGCCGTCAGTGACGCCGTGCGCAGCAACATCCCCAGCGATGTCTCCACCGTGCACCGCCTGCTGGGCAGCCGCCCGGGCTCGCGGCATTTTCGTCATCATGCCGGCAACCCGTTGCCACTGGACGTGCTGGTGGTCGACGAGGCCTCGATGATCGACCTGGAAATGATGGCCAACCTGCTGGCGGCGATGCCGGGGCATGCGCGCCTGATTCTGCTCGGGGACAAGGACCAGCTGGCGTCGGTCGAGGCCGGCGCAGTGCTGGGCGACCTGTGCCGCGATGCCGAGGCCGGGCGCTACAGCGCTGCCACCCGCAGCTGGCTGGAGCAGGTCAGTGGCGAGTCGCTGGCCGGCAGCGGCCTGGTCGAGGGCGATGCCCAGCGCGACCCCTTGCCCCAGCAAGTGGTGATGTTGCGCCATTCGCGCCGCTTTGGTGAGGGCAGCGGTATCGGCCAGCTGGCGCGCCAGGTCAACGGCCAGCAGCCGGAGCAGGCCCGTGCGCTGCTCGAGCAAGGTCTTGCCGACGTGCACAGCCTGCGCCTGAGCGGCGAGCACGACCGCAAGCTCGACACCCTGCTGCTGCAGGGGCTGGGCCGCGGTGGCGACAGCCCGCAGGGCTATCGTGAGTACCTGCACCTGATTCGCCAGACCCGCCCGGCGCCGGATACCGCCGCTGACGATCCACGTTGGGAGGCGTGGGCACTGAAGGTGCTGCGCGCCTTCGAGCGCTTCCAGCTGCTGTGCGCGGTGCGCAAGGGCCCCTGGGGTGTCGAGGGCCTGAACCAGCGGGTCGGCAAGGTGCTGACAGCGGCCGGTCTGATCGATGGCGAACAGCCCTGGTACGAAGGTCGCCCGGTGCTGATGACGCGCAACGACTATGGTCTGGGCCTGATGAACGGCGATATCGGCATTGCCTTGCGCCTGCCGGACGCCCAGGCCTCCACACCGTTGCTGCGGGTGGCGTTTCCTCGGAACGATGGCCAGGGCGGCGTCAGATTCGTCCTGCCCAGCCGGTTAAGTGAGGTTGAAACCGTGTACGCCATGACGGTGCACAAGTCCCAGGGCTCGGAGTTCTCCCACACGGTTCTGGTGCTTCCCGACGCCTTGAACCCGGTGTTGACCAAGGAACTGATCTACACCGGCATCACCCGCGCCAAGGACTGCTTCAGCCTGATAGAGCCGCGCCAGGGCATTTTCGAGGAGGCGGTGCGGCGCAAGGTCAAGCGTATTTCCGGGCTGATGCTGGAACAGGTGTAAGGCGCCGGCGCAGGCGACGATTCGGCTGATCCGCCCTTGGAGGCGACCTCGCGGGAAAAGCAGGCGTTATGCTATCTTGCCCCCACGCAAGGCATGGTCTTAAGAGATTTCCTATATGAAGGTCGCCGCCCTTACACCGGGACGTGTAAAACGCTGGAGGCTCATGCTGCTGGCGGCGTTGGTGCTGGTACTTCCGCTGCACGGCATGGCCCAGGGCGCCGCAGCCGCCACACTGGCCGAGCAGCGGGCCAAGGCAGTGACCCAGGTGGTACTGGGTATCCTCAGTTACGCGCGCTGGCCGGTGGAACCCGAACAGCTGCGCCTGTGCCTGATCGGCCCTACCGAATATGCCGACGACCTGGTCAAGGGGACCACCCAGGCCACCGGCCGGCCGCTGACCGTACGTCGTCTGCTGGCGGGGGATCCGCGTATCCTCACCCAGTGCGATGCGGTGTACATCGGCAAGCTCAGTGGCGAGGCGCGCAGCCAGCTCATCAGCGCGATCAACGGCAAGCCGGTGCTGAGCATCAGCGAAGCGGATGACCCCTGTACGGTCGGCAGCCTGTTCTGCCTGCGGGTCAAGGACACCCAGGTGGCCTTTGACGTGAACCTCGACTCGGTGGCGCGCAGCGGCGTGCGCATCCATCCCAGCGTGCTGCAATTGTCGCGGCGCCGAGCGCTGCAGCCATGATCGGCTGGCTCAAGACACGCGAACGGACCACGTTGCGCGCGGTGCTCAGCCGCGGGCACCTGGGCGTGGCGTTGCTGGCCATCGGGCTGGCCGGCATCTCGCTGACCGTGCTGGGGGTGCTGGCATTGCGCGTCTATGCCAACCACAACCTTCACCTGATTGCCCGTTCGATCAACTACACCGTCGAGGCCGCGGTGGTGTTCAACGACAGCAGCGCCGCCAACGAAGCCCTGGCGCTGATTGCTGCGGCCGAGGAAGTGGCCAACGTCAAGGTCTTCGACGATGCGGACCAGTTGCTGGCCAGTTGGGAGCGCAGTGAAGGCGGCATGCTCGACCAGCTGGAGCTCAAGATCGCCCGGACCCTGCTCGAAGAGCCGATCCGGCTGCCGGTGGTGCACCAGGGCCAGCAGGTGGGGCGCATCGAGCTGGTTGGCCAGGGCGGCAGCCTGATGCGCTTTCTGCTCAGTGGCCTGGCGGGCATTCTGCTGTGCACGGCGCTCAGCGCGGTAAGTGCCCTGTACCTGTCGCGCCGGCTGTTCGCCGATATCGTGGGGCCCCTGCGCGGGCTGGCCAGCGTGGCCCATGCGGCGCGGCGCGAACGCAGCTTCGACCGGCGCGTGCCCTCCACCCAGATCGCCGAACTCAACGAGCTGGGCAACGACTTCAATGCCCTGCTCGACGAAATGGAAGCCTGGCAAAACCACCTGCAGAGCGAGAACGAGACCCTGGCCCACCAGGCCAGCCACGACAGCCTGACCGGCCTGCCCAACCGGGCGTTCTTCGAGGGCCGCCTGAGCCGCAGCCTGCGCAACGCGATCAAGCATGGCGACGGGCTGGCGCTGCTGTTTCTGGACAGCGACCGCTTCAAGGAAATCAACGACAGCTACGGCCATGCCGCAGGCGACGAGGTGCTGGTCGCCGTGGCCAGCCGGGTGCGTGCGCAGCTGCGCGAGCACGACCTGGTGGCGCGTCTGGGGGGGGACGAATTTGCGGTGCTGCTTACCCCTCTGCATCGCTTCGAGGATGCCCAGCGTATCGCCGACAAGATAGCCGCCAGCATGAGCCTGCCTATCCGCCTGCCGGACGGCCAGTGCGTCGTTACCTCGTTGAGCGTAGGCATCGCAGTGTTTCCCGATGACGGCCGTACCCCGGCCGAGTTGCTCAATGCCGCCGATGCGGCGATGTACCAGGCCAAGCGTCACACCCGTGACGGGCCCCAGTCGGCAGAGGCGGAGTTCTCTGCGTCCAGCGCAAAAACAGGAGCTGAACCGTGATTCACCTGACTCGATACCTTCGCTTGCACCTGGCCTGTCTGGCCCTGGCCCTTTTCGCCCTCGGCGGCTGCCAGACCCCGCCGCCCAAGGGCCTGACCCCCGAGCAGATAGCCGTGCTCAAACAGGAGGGGTTCACCCCCACCGACGAGGGCTGGACCTTCGGCCTGTCCGGCAAGGTGCTGTTCGGCAGCGACCTGGATGCACTCAACACCCAGAGCCGCGAGATCGTCGAGCGTATCGGCAAGGCGCTGCTGTCGGTGCACATCGAACGGGTGCGGGTGGATGGCCATACCGATTCATCCGGCAAGGCCAGCTACAATGAACAGCTGTCGACGCGCAGGGCGGCCAGTGTGGCCAGGGTGCTGGTGGGCGTGGGCATGCGCCCGGAGAACGTCGAGACCCGCGGCCTTGGCAGCCGCGAGCCGGTGGCCAGCAACGACACCGCCGCCGGCCGCACCGAAAACCGCCGCGTGGCGATCGTGGTCGCCTCCGACTAGTCGGCAAAACTCATCGTGTGCGACTCGCCCATCAGCAGGGGCGCGTTGCGCTCGGTCACGTCGCGGATGTAGTCCCACAGCAGCGTGATGCGCTTGAGCTTGCGCAAGTCTTCCCGGCAGTACATCCAGAACTGCCGGGTAATCTCCACTTCCCCCGGCAGCACCGGCACCAGCCGCGGGTCCTGTGCGGCCAGAAAACACGGCAGGATGGCCAGCCCGCGACCCTGCTGGGCCGCCACGTACTGGGCGATCACGCTGGTGCTGCGCAGGTGTGCGGTGGCGGTGGGCAGCAGGTTGGCCAGGTACAGCAGCTCGGAGCTGAATGCCAGGTCGTCCACGTAGCTGATGAACGGGTGCCGGGCCAGGTCGCTGCTGCGCAGGATCGGCTCGTGGTTGTCCAGGTAGTCGCGGGTGGCGTACAGGCGCAGGCGGTAGTCGCACAGCTTGCAGCACACATAGGGTCCGTGTTCCGGGCGCTCCAGCGCGATCACGATGTCGGCCTCGCGTTTGGACAGGCTGATGAAGTGCGGCAGCGGCAGGATATCCACCGAGATCGCCGGGTAGGCATCGACAAAGTGGCTCAACTGCGGGGTGATGAAGAAGCTGCCAAAGCCTTCGGTGCAGCCCATGCGTACATGCCCCGATAGCGCCACGCCCGAGCCGGACACCTGCTCGCAGGCCATGTGCAGGGTGCTCTCGATGGCCTCGGCATAGCTGAGCAGGCGCTGCCCCTCGGCGGTGAGCACGAAGCCGCTGGTGCGCGACTTTTCGAACAGCAACGTGCCCAGCGCCACCTCCAGCGAACTGATGCGCCGCGACACCGTGGTGTAGTCCACGCCCAGGCGCTTGGCCGCGCTGCTGGCCTTGCGCGTGCGCGCCACTTCGAGGAAGAACTTGAGGTCGTCCCAGTTCAGCGACCCCAGGGATGTGATGTTTTTTTGCATGTTGGTCCGGCTTTTATGTGCGTTCTTATTAGAAGTTTGCACATCTATACTCCAATTCAGCCCAGGACCCAAGCACCGTCGCGGCTGCCGCGTCGGCGTTTCTCTCCCTAACAATAAATCCAGGAGAACCCCTCATGAACGCATCCCTCACGCCCGGCCAAACCAAGGTCGACAGCGTCAAGCTGCTGATCGACGGCCAGTGGGTCGAGTCGAAAACCACCGAATGGCGCGACGTGGTCAACCCGGCCACCCAGCAGGTGCTGGCCCGCGTACCCTTTGCCACCGCCGAAGAAGTCGATGCCGCCATCGCTGCCGGCCAGCGTGCGTTCAAGACCTGGCGCGACACCCCGATCGGCGCGCGCATGCGCATCATGCTCAAGCTGCAGGCGCTGATCCGCGAACACTCCAAGCGCATCGCCGTGACCCTGAGCGCCGAGCAGGGCAAGACCATCGCCGACGCCGAAGGCGACATCTTCCGCGGCCTTGAAGTGGTCGAGCATGCCTGCTCCATCGGCACCCTGCAGATGGGCGAGTTCGCCGAGAACGTGGCCGGCGGCGTCGATACCTACACCCTGCGCCAGCCCATCGGCGTGTGCGCCGGCATCACCCCGTTCAACTTCCCGGCAATGATTCCGCTGTGGATGTTCCCGATGGCCATCGTGTGCGGCAACACCTTCGTGCTCAAGCCGTCCGAGCAGGATCCGCTGTCGACCATGATGCTGGTGGAGCTGGCGCTGGAAGCCGGTGTGCCGGCCGGCGTGCTCAACGTGGTGCACGGCGGCAAGCAGGTGGTGGATGCGCTGTGCACCCATACCGACATCAAGGCAATCTCGTTCGTCGGCTCCACCGAGGTCGGTACCCACGTGTACAACCTGGCCGGCCAGCACGGCAAGCGCGTGCAGTCGATGATGGGCGCCAAGAACCACGCCGTGGTGCTGCCCGACGCCAACCGCACGCAAACCCTCAATGCCCTGGTAGGTGCCGGTTTCGGCGCTGCCGGCCAACGCTGCATGGCCACCTCGGTGGCGGTGCTGGTGGGCAAGGCCCGCGAATGGCTGCCGGAGCTCAAGGCCCTGGCCGCCAAGCTCAAGGTCAACGCCGGCAGCGAGCCTGGCACCGATGTGGGCCCGCTGATCTCCAAGCGCGCCAAGGAGCGTGTGCTGGGCCTGATCGAAAGCGGCATCAAGGAAGGCGCCACCCTCGAACTCGATGGCCGCGACGTGCAGGTGCCCGGCTACGAGCAGGGCAACTTCGTCGGCCCCACGCTGTTCTCCGGCGTGACCACCGACATGCAGATCTACACCCAGGAAATCTTCGGCCCGGTGCTTGTGGTGCTGGAGGTCGACACCCTCGACGAGGCCATCGCGCTGGTTAACCGCAACCCGTTCGGCAACGGCACCGGCCTGTTCACCCAGAGCGGCGCCGCGGCGCGCAAGTTCCAGAGCGAGATCGACGTGGGCCAGGTGGGCATCAACATTCCGATCCCGGTGCCGGTACCGTTCTTCAGTTTCACCGGTTCGCGCGGCTCCAAGCTGGGTGACCTGGGCCCCTACGGCAAGCAAGTGGTGCAGTTCTACACCCAGACCAAAACCGTCACCGCGCGCTGGTTCGACGACGACAGCGTCAACGATGGCGTGAACACCACCATCAGCCTGCGTTAAGGAGTCGACCATGCGTATTGCATTCATCGGGCTGGGCAACATGGGCGCGCCGATGGCGCGCAACCTGATCAAGGCCGGCCATCAGCTCAGTCTGTTCGACCTGAACAAGGAGGTACTGGCAGAGCTGGCCGAACTCGGCGGGCAGATCAGTGCCTCGCCCAAGGACGCGGCCAGCGCCAGCGAGCTGGTCATCACCATGCTGCCTGCCGCTGCCCATGTGCGCAGCGTGTACCTCAACGAAGACGGCGTGCTGGCCGGCGTGCGCGCCGGTACCCCGGTAGTGGACTGCAGCACCATCGACCCGCAGACCGTGCGTGCGGTGCATGCAGCGGCGGCCAGGCAGGGTGTGGACCTGGCCGATGCACCGGTGTCGGGCGGCACCGGCGGCGCGGCGGCGGGTACCCTGACCTTCATGGTCGGCGCCAGTGAGGCGCTGTTCGCCACCCTGCAGCCGGTGCTGGCGCAGATGGGGCGCAACATCGTGCACTGCGGCGAGGTGGGTACCGGGCAGATCGCCAAGATCTGCAACAACCTGCTGCTGGGCATCTCGATGATCGGCGTGTCCGAGGCCATGGCCCTGGGCAATGCCCTGGGCATCGACACCAAGGTGCTGGCCGGCATCATCAACAGCTCCACCGGGCGTTGCTGGAGTTCGGACACCTACAACCCGTGGCCGGGTATCGTCGAGACGGCGCCGGCATCACGCGGGTACACCGGTGGCTTTGGTGCGGAGCTGATGCTCAAGGACCTGGGGCTGGCCACCGAGGCGGCGCGTCAGGCGCACCAGCCGGTGATTCTGGGCGCGGTGGCGCAGCAGCTGTACCAGGCGATGAGCCTGCGCGGGGAGGGTGGCAAGGACTTCTCGGCGATCATCGAGGGCTACCGCAAGCCCGAGTAGAAAGCATCGCGGGTCAAGCCCGCTCCCACAGGGACTGTGCTGTACCTGTGGGAGCGGGCTTGACC
>NZ_JASCPN010000091.1:0-15456 GCF_029960155.1 Pseudomonas sp. PS01300
GGTCAAGCCCGCTCCCACAGGCTTGCACTGTACCTGTGGGAGCGGGCTTGACCCGCGATGCATTCAACGCAGTTTCAAGGGGTCCACCACCCCACACGCAATCGCCATCCCCACCAGGTCCGGCAGGTGTTCGGCCTGCATGCGCTTCGTCACCCGCGAACGGTACAGGTCCACGGTCTTCACGCTGACCTGCAACTGCTCGGCAATCTCCCGATTGGTATAGCCCTGCACCAGGGGCACGAACACGTCGCGCTCACGCGGGGTGAGGCTGTCGATGCGCCCCTGCACTTCATCGCGCTGGCGACTGCTGACCTGAACCCGTGACGAGCGCCCGAGGGCATCCTGCACGCTGTCGAGCAACAACTGGTCGTTGTAGGGCTTCTCGATGAAATCGATGGCCCCGGCCTTGAAGGCGCGTACCACGATCGGCACATCGGCATGCCCGCTGACAAAGATCACCGGCACCTGCACGCCCCGGGCGCGCAAGGCTTCCTGCACGCTCAGCCCACCCATGCCGGGCATGCGCACATCCAGCAGCACGCACGCCGGCAACGCCGCATCGCAGGCCTCCAGAAAAGCCTGGCCACTGGTGAACGGCAGCGCCTGCAGGCCCACCGACTCCAGCAGCCAGACGGTGGAGTCGAGCATGCCCTGATCGTCGTCGACCACGTAGACCTTCGGTTCCTGCATGGAAATCCCCTTGTTCATGCACTGGCCACCGGCGCCAGCCGACAGCACAAAATCAATCCGCCGGTATCACCCGGGTGCGCCTGCAAGGTACCGCCGAACCCTTCGACGATACTGCGGCTCATGCTCAAGCCCAGCCCCAGCCCTTCGGGCTTGCTGGTGGTAAACGGGGTGAAGATGCCGTCCAGCTGCTCGGCGGCCACCCCGGGGCCCTGGTCGGCCACCTGGATACGCAGCCAACCGGCCTGCTGGTCGGCGCTGATCAGCACGCGCGAAGGCGCCCCGGCATGCTGTTCGCGGTTGGCGTCGATGGCGTTGCGCAACAGGTTGAGCAGGACCTGTTCGAGCAAGACACGGTCGGCGTATACCGGCGGCAGGTTGTACACCATGTGCTGCTCGATGGTCACCTGGGCCTGCGCCGCCTCCCAGGCACACAGGCGCACGGCCTCGCGCGATACATCGGCCACGTTGAGCGCCTGCAAGCGGCGCGGCTCCTTGCGCAGGAACGAGCGCAGGCGCTTGATCACTTCGGCGGCATGGGTGGCCTGCTCGGTGATGCGCTGCAGGCCCTGGGCGACCCGCCCGGCCGCCTGCGGGTCACGCTCCACCGCCAGCAGGTAGCGCTGGCTGGCACTGGCATAGTTGACCACCGCTGCCAGCGGCTGGTTGATCTCGTGGGCGATGCCGGAGGCCAGCTCGCCCAGGGTGACCAGCCGCGCGGTGTGCGCCAGTTCATCCTGGTGTCGGCGCTGCTGGCGTTCACGCAGCTCGCGCTCGGTCATGTCGCGAGCCACCAGCGAGTAGTAGCGCTCGCCACCTGCGGCCCGGTGCGCCAGCAGTACCAGCGACACCGGGAACGGCGCCGAGCCGTTGTAGGGCGCCAGCCGCGCCTCGCATTGCCACACCCCTTCGCGCTCGGCGCAGGCCCAGCCCTCTTCGTCGAGGCGTTGCAGGGCTTCTTCGTCCAGCAGCTCGCGCAGGGGCGGCACGGCCTGCACCTCCAGCAGGCCCAGTGCTCGCCGGGCCGAACGGTTGAGGTAGGTGAGCTGGCCGGCGGGGTCGGTGAACAGCACCAGGTCGGTGTTGGCCTCGACCACCTCGGCCAGGCGCCGGCGGTTTTCCTGGGCTTCGATGCGCACGGTGATGTCGCGTGACACGCTGACGATCTCGACCACCGCACCGGTGTAGGTTTCGCGGATGGCGCGGCTGGCGATCTCGAACCACAGGTCGCGGCCATCGCGGTGGCGCACGCGGCAGGTCATGGTCTGGTAGCCGTCCTGCTCCAGCGCCTGGGAGGCCTGCAGCAGCGATTGCTGGCGGTCCTGGGGGTGAAACAGCGACTGCACCGCCACCCCGCGCAGCTCTTCCGGCCAGTAGCCCAGCAGGCGATAGGAGGCCGGCGAAGCATCCAGGAAACACCCGTCGGGGGTATGGCGCGAGATCAGGTCGGTGGTGTTTTCGGTGATCAGGCGGTACAACCGACGTGCCTGGCTGGCCTCGCGCTCGGCCAGGCGCTCCACCGTGGCGTCGCGGCAGCGGGCCAGCACCTGCAGGCCGCCCTCCAGCGGAACGAAGGTCCACAACAGGATACGCTGTTGCACCAGGGCCTCG
Source organism: Pseudomonas sp. PS01300 (assembly GCF_029960155.1). NCBI lineage: Bacteria > Pseudomonadati > Pseudomonadota > Gammaproteobacteria > Pseudomonadales > Pseudomonadaceae > Pseudomonas > Pseudomonas sp. PS01300. The sequence goes on from NZ_JASCPN010000091.1 coordinate 2,299, forward strand.
ACCTCGGCAATCGCCCGCTGCTGGTGCAGGCAGGCGCTCACCAGCGCCTTGTAGTTGGCAGGCAGCAGGCTGCCCACGGGCGGCTTGGGCCAGGTGTCGAACAACGCCTGCACCGCCGGGTTGGCGGCCACCACCTGGGCGGCGGCATCGAGCAGCACGGTGGGTTGCGGGTCCTTGTCGAGCAAGGCCGAGGGAGGAAAGGTCACTTGGGACTCCGGCTTTTTATAGTATTTATACCATATTGCTATAGTCTATCTTCCAAGTAATATGGAGAACAGCGTAAAAATGAAACACCGAAGTCGGTCTGCGTACCGCCTTCCAGAAACCTGATCAGAGCTAACAATCAGCCATCGGAGGTTTCAGCCAGCGCCTGATCGCGGCTGCCTCCTGCACAGGAACCGTTCATGTCGATCTTCTCCCAGGGCCTGCAGCCCGCCCCCGTCAACCATGTCGCCCTTTCCCCGCTGAGTTTCATCGAACGCACGGCTGCGGTCTATGGCGATTACCCGGCGGTGATCCATGGTGCCATCCGCCGCAACTGGCAGGAAACCTACCAGCGCTCCCGCCGCCTGGCCAGCGCCCTGGCCGGCCGCGGCATCGGGCTGGGCGATACGGTGGCGGTGATGCTGCCCAACATTCCGGCCATGCTCGAGGCGCATTTCGGTGTGCCGATGATCGGTGCGGTGCTCAACGCCCTGAACGTGCGCCTGGATGCCGAGGCCATCGCGTTCATGCTCGAGCACGGTGAAGCCAAGGTGCTGATCACCGACCGCGAATTCCACAAGGTGATCGAAGCAGCGCTGGGCCTGATGGCCCACCCGCCGCTGGTGATCGATGTGGACGACCCGGAGTACGGCGAGGGCCGCGCCGTCAGCGACCTGGATTACGAAGCCTTCCTGGCCGAGGGCGACCCCGAGTTCGTGTGGCACTGGCCCGAGGACGAGTGGCAGGCGATCTCGTTGAGCTACACCTCCGGCACCACCGGCAACCCCAAGGGGGTGGTCTACCACCACCGCGGCGCCTACCTGAACGCACTGGGCAACCAGATGACCTGGGCCATGGGCAACCACCCGGTGTACCTGTGGACCCTGCCGATGTTCCACTGCAATGGCTGGTGCTACCCGTGGACCGTGACGGCCCTGGCCGGCACCCATGTGTTCCTGCGCCGGGTCGACCCGCAGAAGATCCTGACCCTGATTCGCGAGCACCAGGTCACCCACCTGTGCGGCGCACCGATCGTGCTCAATGCGCTGATCAACATGCCCGACTCGGCCAAGGCCGCCATCGACCACCCCGTGAACGCGATGGTGGCCGGGGCGGCGCCACCCGCCAAGGTGATCGGCGCGGTGGAGGAAATGGGCATCAAGGTGACCCACGTCTACGGCCTGACCGAGGTCTACGGCCCGGTGACGGTGTGTGCCTGGCATGCCGAATGGGACGCGCAGCCGCTGGAGGAGCGGGCCCGCATCAAGTCGCGCCAGGGCGTGCGCTACCCTACCCTCGAGGGGCTGATGGTGGCCGACCCGCAAACGCTTGAGCCGGTGGCCCGCGACGGCAACACGCTGGGCGAGATCTTCATGCGCGGCAACACCGTGATGAAGGGCTACCTGAAGAACCCCGAGGCCACCGCCGAAGCCTTCCGAGGCGGCTGGTTCCATACCGGCGACCTGGCAGTGTGGCATGCCGACGGCTATGTGGAGATCAAGGACCGGCTCAAGGACATCATCATTTCCGGAGGCGAGAACATCTCGACCATCGAGGTCGAAGACACGCTGTACCGCCACCCGGCCGTGCTCGAGGCTGCGGTGGTCGCCCGCCCGGATGAAAAATGGGGCGAAACCCCCTGTGCCTACGTCACCCTCAAGGCCGGTTTCGAAGGTACCCGCGAGGCGGACATCATCGCCTTCTGCCGCGAGCATCTGGCCGGCTTCAAGCTGCCCAAGACCGTGGTGTTCAGCGAACTGCCGAAAACCTCCACGGGCAAGATCCAGAAGTACCTGTTGCGCGACTGGGCCAAGGCGCTCTGACCTTTTTTCACCTTTATTCGGAAACCGTTATGCCTGAGTTCAATGCACCGCTGCGCGACATGCGTTTTGTTCTTCACGAAGTGTTCCAGGGCCCGGCCCTGTGGGCACGCCTGCCGGCGCTGGCGGCCAGCGTCGACGGCGATACCGCCGATGCGATCCTGGAAGAGGCGGCCAAGATCACCGGCCAGCTGATTGCGCCGCTCAACCGCAGCGGCGATGAGGAAGGCGTGCACTTCGCGCAGGGTCGGGTCACCACTGCGCAGGGGTTCGTGCAGGCCTGGCAGACCTACCGCGAAGGCGGCTGGGTCGGGCTGGCGGGCAACCCCGAGTACGGCGGCCTGGGCATGCCCAAGATGCTCGCGGTGCAGTTCGAGGAGATGCTCTACGCCGCCAACTGCAGCTTCAGCCTGTATTCGGCGCTGAGCGCCGGCTGCTGCCTGGCCATCGACGCGCACGCCAGCGATGCATTGAAGGCCACCTACCTGCCGGCGCTGTACAGCGGGCAGTGGGCCGGCACCATGTGCCTGACCGAACCGCATGCAGGTACCGACCTGGGGATCATCTGCAGCAAGGCCGAACCCCAGGCCGATGGCAGCTACCGGGTCAGCGGCACCAAGATCTTCATCACCGGCGGCGACCAGGATCTGACCGAGAATATCGTGCACCTGGTGCTGGCCAAGCTGCCCGACGCGCCGGCCGGGCCCAAGGGCATCTCGCTGTTTCTGGTGCCCAAGCGCCTGGTGGGCGAGGACGGCAGTCTGGGTGAAACCAACGCGGTGAGCTGTGGATCGATCGAGCACAAGATGGGCATCAAGGCCTCGGCCACCTGCGTGATGAACTTCGATGGCGCCGTGGGCTACCTGGTGGGCGAACCCAACCGCGGCCTGGCGGCGATGTTCACCATGATGAACTACGAGCGCCTGTCCATCGGCATCCAGGGCATCGGCTGCGCCGAGGCGTCGTACCAGAACGCCGCACGCTACGCCCGGGACCGCCTGCAAAGCCGCGCCGCCACCGGGCCGCTGGCCAGCGACAAGGTGGCCGACCCGATCATCGTGCATGCCGATGTACGGCGCATGCTGCTGAGCATGCGCGCCCTGACCGAAGGCGGCCGGGCGTTCGCCACCTATGTCGGCCTGCAGCTGGATATCGCCAAGTACGCCGAGCAGCCGGAGGAGCGCGAGGCCGCGCAGCGCCTGGTGGCCTTGCTGACACCGGTGGCCAAGGCGTTTTTCACCGACATGGGCCTGGAAAGCTGCGTACTGGGCCAGCAGGTGTTCGGCGGGCATGGCTACATTCGCGAATGGGGCCAGGAACAGCTGGTGCGCGATGTTCGCATCGCGCAGATCTACGAAGGCACCAACGGCATCCAGGCGCTGGACCTGCTGGGGCGCAAGGTGGTGGCCGATGGCGGACAGTCGCTGGCGCTGTTCGCCAACGAGATCCGCAGCTTCTGTGAAACCCGTCCGCCCCTGTGCGAACCGCTGCTGCATGCCCTGGCGCAGCTGGAAAGCGTGAGCCAGTGGGTACGCGAGCAGGCCACCGGTGATGCCAACGCGGTGGGCGCGGCGTCGGTGGAGTACCTGCACCTGTTCGGCTATGTGGCCTACGCCTACATGTGGTCGCGCATGGCGGCCACTGCCCGCGAACGGCGCGAGCAGGAGCCGGCGTTCTACGAGGCCAAGCTGGCCACGGCTACCTTCTACGTCGAGCGTCTGCTGCCCAGGGTACTGTCGTTGCAGGCCAGCATCCGCGCAGGCAGTGCGCCGCTGTACCAGTTGCCAGCCGAGCTGTTCTGAGCCGCGCAACGCTCCAGGCGGGTGCTTAAACGATAAAAACCACGCATTTGCGTGGTTTTTCGTTCAAATATTTCTTACAACTGATAGTCATTCACGATGAACTCGGTTCTCGTTGGCCACCTGCCAAGGGTAGAATGGCCAAAACCGGGAGTATCAATGAACCAAACCAGCCTCAGCGCAGCCGAACTTGATGCCATCACCGATGCCGCTGCGCACTGGTGCATGCGCCTGCATGCTGAGGACTGCAGTGAACAGGAACGTGCCGCCTGCGCGCAATGGCGCGCAGCCGACCCACTGCACGAGCAGGAATTCCAGGCCATGCAGGAGATCTGGCAGACCGCCGACCACCTGCCCCGCCCTGCTGCCCCGGTAATCACCCTGTCAGCCAGGCCCCGCGGGCGCGCCTTGCGTCGGCTGGCCTCGGCTGCGGCCGTGGCGCTGGTGGCGCTGCCGATTGGCGCCTGGGTGGGCTGGGAACAGGGCTGGCTGCCCAACAGCTATGAGCGCGTTGAAAGCGGCAATGCCATCGCCCGCGCGGTGCTGCCGGATGGCAGCGAGGTGGAGTTGAACCTCAACACCACCCTGCGCTACGCCAACTACAAGGACGAACGACGGGTGACGCTGGTCAACGGCGAGGCCTTCTTCAAGGTGCAGCACGATACCCAGCACCCGTTCGTGGTGCGTGCCGGCAAGGGCCAGACCCGGGTGACCGGTACCCAGTTCAACGTGTGGAAGTATCAGGACCAGGTGAAGGTCACCCTGGTGGAAGGTTCGGTGCTGGTCAGCAGCAACAGCAGCGACCCGGACAGCGGCTATCGCCTGGGCCCCGGCATGCAGGCCAGCTACCGTCGCGGCGACTACGAGCCGGCCCTCAGCCAGACCTATGCCCACGACACCAGCCTGGCCTGGCGCGGCGGCAAGCTGATCCTCGACAATCTGCCACTGGACCAGGCCCTGCCGCTGATCAACCGCTACCTGGAAACGCCGTTGCTGCTGGCGGACGCCAGTACCGGCAGCATCCGCATCAGCGGCATCTACAACACCACCGAGGTCAATCGCCTGGTGAGCAACATGCCCAAGGTGCTGCCGGTGTACCTGACGCGCAACAAGAACGGCGATACGGTGCTCAACCGCATCTCGCCGCCCCCGCGAAAAAGCTGAGCCTCGCGCCCAGCTCTGCACCCTGGCGCGCTACAGCACCATCGCCGCTACCCAGCCGAACGCCAGCAACGGCAGGTTGTAATGCAGGAAGGTCGGCACCACCGTGTCCCAGATGTGATGGTGCTGGCCGTCGACGTTCAGGCCCGAGGTCGGGCCCAGGGTCGAGTCCGACGCCGGTGAGCCGGCATCACCCAACGCGCCGGCAGTGCCGACGATGCACACGGTGGCCAGCGGGTCGAAGCCCAGTTGCACGCACAGCGGCACGAAGATCGCCGCCAGGATCGGCACCGTGGAGAACGACGAACCGATACCCATGGTCACCAGCAGGCCCACCAGCAGCATCAGCAGCGCCCCGACCGCCTTGCTGTGGTCGATCCAGCCGGCCGAGGCCTCCACCAGGGTCTTCACTTCGCCGGTGGCCTTCATGACCTCGGCAAAGCCGGACGCGGCGATCATGATGAAGCCGATCATGGCCATCATCTTCATGCCTTCGGTGAACAGGTCATCGGTGTCCTTCCAGCGCACGATGCCCGACAGCGAGAAGATCAGAAAGCCCGCCATCGCACCGATGATCATCGAGTCCAGCCACAGCTGGATGATGAACGCCGCGGCGATCGCACAGCCGGCCACCATCAGCGTCAACGGGTTGTAGCTGACGGCCACCTGCTCGACCTGCTCGATCTTTGCCACGTCGTACACGCGCTTTTTGCGGTAGCTGAAGAACACCGCCAGCAGCAACCCGAACAGCATGCCCGCCGCCGGTATCGCCATGGCCTGGGTCACGTTGACGCCGCTGACGTCCACCCCGCTACGGCTGACGTTGGCCAGCAGGATCTGATTGAGGAAGATGTTGCCGAACCCCACTGGCAGGAACATGTAGGGGGTGATCAGGCCGAAAGTCATCACGCAGGCCACCAGGCGCCGATCGATCTGCAGGCGAGTCAGCACGTACAGCAGCGGCGGCACCAGCAGCGGAATGAAGGCGATATGAATGGGCAGGATGTTCTGCGACGAGATCGCCACCACCAGCAACAGGCCGATCAGCAGCCACTTGATCTTGCCGCCTTCGGCATTGCGCTGACCATGGAACATCGACAGGGCGCGATCGGCCAGCGCATGGGCCAGCCCGGACTTGGCGATGGCCACGGCGAATGCGCCCAGCAGCGCATACGACAATGCCACCGTGGCACCGCCACCCAGGCCGCCGTTGAACGCCTTGAGCGTGCCTTCGATACCCAGGCCGCCCACCAGGCCGCCGGCGAGCGCGCCGATGATGAGGGCGATGACCACGTGCACACGGGCCAGGCTCAATATCAGCATGATGCCGACCGCGGCAATTACTGCATTCATTTCATGACCTCTAGAAACCAGACAAAGCTTGCGCTGCGGCGACAGACTGCGAGCGCAGTGGCCGAACGACAGGTGTTTTTATGGGAGGGCGCACACTCTGAAGCAGCACCCGCCACTTGTCAAAGTACGGGGCTAGACGGCTGCACGCGGGTCGCATGCATGACTGAAAACGACGCATTTCAATTGAACGTTTGAATAAAGAAAAACTGCGCCTGGCCGTTACAGTCGTCAGCCTCAATCTTTTTTTGGATCAAAGGACTTCGTCATGTCGTCGAGACAACTTTCCATCCAGTGGAAAATCACCCTGCTGGCCGGGCTCTGCCTGGCCAGCATCGTTACGCTGCTGGTGGGCCTTTCGCTGTACCGCATGGAGCACAACTCCGAGCTGGTCAAGGCCAGCAGCATGCAGATGCTGACCGAAGCGGCCCAGTCGCGTATCGAGTCCCAGGGCGAAGTCCAGGCCTTGAGCATCCGCCGCCAGTTCATGGATGCCTACCAGTACGGTGCAGGCTTTGCGCGCCAGGTGCTGTTTTTGCGCGAGCAGGCCGAAAAGCGCTTTCTGGACGCCTTCGACCTGCGCGAGGACATGACCCGCCAGGTGCGCGCCGCGCTGCAGGCCAACCCCGACCTGCTGGGGCTGTCGCTGGTGTTCGAGCCCAACGCCCTGGACAACAAGGATGCCCTGTTCGCCAACCAGGCCGAGCTGGGCAGCAACGAGGCCGGCCGCTTTGCCCTGTACTGGTCGCAGCCCACGCCCGGCAAGCTGACCTCGATGGCGCTGCCCGAAAAGGACATGACCGACACCAGCATCGGCCCCAGCGGCGAGCCGGCCAACACCTGGTCGGTGTGCCCGCGTACCACGCGCAAGACCTGCGTGATCGAACCCTACTTCTATGACATCGCCGGTCAGCGGGTGCTGATGACCAGCATCGTGTTCCCGCTGATCGTGGCCGACAAGGTGGTCGCCACCCTGTCGATCGACATCAACCTGAACAGCCTGCAGGCGCTGAGCCAGCAGGCCAGCCAGAACCTGTACCAGGGCCAGACCCGCATCGGCATCATCAGCCCGGTCGGCCTGCTGGCCGGCTACAGCCCGGATGCGGGCAAGCTGGCGCAACGCTTCGACCAGGTCGACAGCACCAGCGGCAAGGAGCTGATAGGCCTGCTGAGCAGCGGCACGCCCCTGCAGAGCCTCCACAAGGACGAGCGCCTGAAGGTGCTGGCATCGTTTGCACCGATTCCGGGGGGCAAGCCCTGGGGCGTGCTGCTGGATGTGCCGCAAAGTGCCCTGACCGGCCCGGCCGAGACCCTCAAGAACGAGCTCGACCAGCGCAATACCAGTGGCACCCTGATCGAGCTTGGCCTGGGTGTGCTGGCCGCGATCGTGGGGCTGCTGCTGATCTGGGTGATGGCGCGCAGTGTGACCCGCCCCATCCTGGGCGTGGCCGCCATGCTCAAGGACATCGCCAGCGGCGAAGGCGACCTGACCCGCCGCCTGAACTACGACAAGCGCGACGAGCTGGGGGAACTGGCCGGCTGGTTCAACCGCTTCCTCGACAAGCTGCAGCCGATCATCGCCGAGGTCAAACGCTCGGTGCAGGCGGCGCGCGACACTGCCGACCAGTCCTCGGCGATTGCCTCGCAGACCAGCGCCGGCATGGAGCAGCAGTACCGTCAGGTCGACCAGGTGGCCACGGCGTCCCACGAAATGAGCGCCACCGCCCAGGATGTGGCGCGCAGTGCTGCGCAAGCGGCCCAGGCGGCGCGTGACGCCGACCAGGCGACCCGTCAGGGCCTGGCGGTGATCGACCGCACCACCACCAGCATCGATACCCTGGCAGCCGACATGAACACCGCCATGGCCCAGGTCGAAGGGTTGGCCGACAACAGCGAGAAGATCGGTTCGGTACTGGAAGTGATCCGCTCCATCGCCGAGCAGACCAACCTGCTGGCGCTCAATGCCGCCATCGAGGCGGCCCGTGCCGGGGAAGCCGGGCGCGGCTTTGCGGTGGTGGCCGACGAGGTGCGCAACCTGGCCCGACGCACCCAGGAGTCGGTGGAGGAGACCCGTCAGGTGATCGAGCAACTGCAGGCCGGCACCCGCGAGGTGGTGGGCGCCATGGACAGCAGCCACCGCCAGGCCCAGGGTAGCGTCGACCAGGTCGGTCAGGCCGTGACTGCGCTGCGCCAGATCGGCGAGGCCGTCACCGTGATCAGCGACATGAACCTGCAGATTGCCAGTGCCGCCGAAGAGCAGAGCGCGGTGGCCGAGGAAATCAACAACAACGTGGCGACCATTCGCGATGTGACCGAGTCACTCTCGGAGCAGGCCAATGAGTCGGCGCGGGTCAGCCAGTCGCTGAACAGCCTGGCCAACCAGCAGCAGGGGCTGATGGACCAGTTCCGCGTCTGATGGTGTTATCGGGCTACCCTGCGGGGTAGCTCGATGCTCACCCGCAGCCCGCCCAGCGGGCTTTCCAGCAACCTCATCTGCCCACCCCAGGCTTCGGCGATATCGCGAACGATGCCCAGGCCAAGCCCATGGCCATCGACCTGTTCGTCGAGCCGCGCACCGCGCTCCAGCACCCCCGCCCTGGCATTTTCGGGGATGCCCGGGCCATCATCGTCCACCCACAGGCGATACACCCCGCCCTCTTGCTCGATGCTCAGGCAGACCTCGCTGTCGGCCCACTTGCAGGCGTTGTCCAGCAGGTTGCCCAGCAGCTCGAGCAGGTCTTCGCGGTCCCAGGGCAAGGACAGCCCATCGGGCACCTGATGGCGGATGAGCAGGTGATCGCCGTGAATCATGCCCAGGGTCGATAGCAGGCCCGGCAGTTCGGTGGCGCAATCGAAATGCGCCCCCGGCAGGGCATCGCCGGCCAGCCGGGCGCGATTGAGTTCGCGGCTCAGGCGTTGCTGGATCTGCTCCAGCTGAGCCTGCAACTGGGCCCGAACCTCGGGCAGGTCGTTCAGGCGCTCGCTCGACGCCAGGCTCATCAGCACCGCCAGGGGGGTCTTCAGGGCATGCCCCAGGTTACCCAGCGCGTTGCGTGAACGCCTGAGGCTGTCTTCGGTGTGTGCCAGCAGGTGGTTGATCTGCGCCACCAGGGGCTCGAGTTCGACAGGCACCTCACTGTCGAGCTGCGAGCGCTTGCCCTGCTGCAGTTGGGCGATCTGTTCGCGCGTGCGTTCCAGTGGGCGCAGGGAGCGTGTGACCGTGATGCGTTGCAGCACCAGAATCAACAGCAGCGCCACCAGCCCCAGGCCAAGGCCGAGCTGCTGCATGCGCCGGAAGCCGTCGCGCACGGGGGTATAGTCCTGCGCCACGCTGATCGAGATCGCCTGGCCCAGGCGCCGGTAGTCGGCACGCAGCACCAGCAGTTGCTGGCCAGCCGGGCCCAGCTCCAGGCCCGCGTGCAGGCCGGGAGTTGGCGGACGGGGCATGTCCATGTCCCAGAGCGAGCGGGAACGCCAACTGCCCCCTTCGAAATCGATACGGAAGTAGTAGCCGGAAAACGGCCGCTGGTACGCCGACGACAGACGTCGCTCGTCCAGTTCGAGGCCGCTGTGGCCGCGCACCAGCGCCACCAGCAGGTTTTCGCTTTCCTTGCGCAACCCCGTCTCCAGGTAGCGCTGCAACCCGACCTCGAACAGCCACAGGCTGATCTGCGCCAGGGCCAGGCCGACCACCACCAGTACACCGACCAGCCCCAGGCTCAGGCGCGCCTGGATCGACTTCACTCGACCACTCCGCCAAAGCGATAGCCCTGGCCGCGATGGGTTTCGATAACGCTGCGCCCCAGCTTGCGGCGCAGGTGGTTGACGTGTACTTCGAGCACATTCGAGTCGCGCTCGGTTTCGCCGTTGTAGAGGTGCTCGGCCAGGTGGCTTTTGGAAAGGATCTGCTGCGGGTGCAACATGAAGTAGCGCAGCAGGCGAAACTCGGCGGCGGTCAGTTGCACGTCCTGCCCGTCGCGGCTCACGCACTGGCGGCCTTCGTCCAGGTGCAGGCCGGCGGCCTGCAGGGTCGGCTGGTTGGCCAGGCCACGGGCGCGGCGCAGCAGCGACTGGATGCGCAGTTGCAGCTCTTCGGGGTGAAAGGGTTTGCTCAGGTAATCGTCGGCACCGGCCTTGAGGCCCTCGATGCGCTCGGCCCAGGAACCCCGTGCGGTCAGGATCAGCACCGGAGTCGACAGCCCGCCGGCGCGCCATTGGGCCAGCACCTCGAGGCCGGGCAGGCCGGGCAGGCCCAGGTCCAGGATAATCAGGTCATAGGGCTCGCTGCTACCCTGGTACACCGCATCTCGGCCGTCGGCCAGCCAGTCGATGGCGTAGCCCTGGCGCTGCAGGCTCTGGGTGAGTTCATCGGCCAGCGGGACGTTGTCCTCGACCAGTAACAGGCGCATCAGTCATCTTCCTCATCTTTGATCAGCACACCCGTGCGTGCATCGAACTTGATTTCACGTACGACCCCTTGCGGGGTGACCAGCTCGACTTCGTACTCGTAGCGGTTGTGCTTCTCTTCCAGCTCCGCCTCAAGCAACTTCGCCCCGGGGTAACGCCCCAGGGCGGAGTTCAACAGTTGCTCCAGCGGCAGGATGATGCCCTTCTGACGTAGCTCCAGGGCTTCATCCTGATCGAGGTCGCGGGCCAGGGCCGGCGTACAGAAGACCAGCAATGCGAGGAACAGCCACGGTGCCGTTCGCTTGCGTGCAGTCATCAGGTGTCCTTGGCGTCCTTGAGTACTTCACCGGTCTTGGCATCAAGGTCCACGTCCCATTCGACGTTCTGCGCGTCACGCAGTTCGACCTTGTACACATAACGGCCGTACACGTCCTCGAGCTCGGAGTCCTTGATGGTGGCACCCGGATGCTTGGCCAGCGCTTTTGCGTTGAGGTCATCCAGCGACAGGATGGTCTTGGCCTGGACCAGCTGCACGACTTCATTGGTGGGGATGTCTTTAGCCAGCGCAACGTTGGCGCTCAGGGCAAGGGCGGCGGTGGCGAACAGGGCAGTCAATGTTTTCATCGTGTCTCTCCATTTAGGATCAATCTTGCTTACGGGTTCAGAATACCGAACCGAACTTAACTGAAACTGAAAACAACTGGCGCCATGATAGCTCAGGCGCGCCCCTGTTCCGTCCACGCTTCTCTATAATCGTTGATCCAGGACAACGAGGCCCTTATGAGCTCAATCCAGATCAAGTTTCCAGCGCTGACACTCAAGGCCGGCACGCGGGCGTTTGCCCATGTACGTGAACGCGGTCTGCAGGCTGCAGACGTGGGGGTGCTACCGGGCGCTGCAGGCGGCCCCAAGGCGCTGGGTATCCAGGGTATCGACCTGGCGCTGTTCGGCCAGTGGCTGCCCACAGCACCGCGCGCGCGCTCGCTGATCGGGGCATCGATCGGCTCCTGGCGCTTCGCCAGTGCCTGCCTGCCCGACCCCGCCCAGGCCCTGCTGCGCCTGGGCCATCTGTATACCGAGCAGGATTTCGCCAAGGGCGTGACCCAGGCCCAGGTCAGCCAGAGCTGTCGTCGCATGCTCGATGACCTGCTGGAGGGCCAGGATGCTCGCATTCTCGACAACCCCCACTATCGGCTCAACATCATGCTGGTCAGAAGCCACGGCCTGCTTCAGCACGATCATCGAGGCCGACTGGGCGTAGGCCTGTCGTCGGTGATTGCCGACAACCTCGTGAGCCGTTCGCGGCTGGCCCGGCACTTCGAACGCGTGATCCTGCATGACGCACGCTGCGCACCGCCGTTGAACCCCCTCACGGACTTCCCTTCGCGCTGTCTGCCGCTGGCGGTCGACAACCTGCGTCATGCCCTGCTCGCTTCAGGCTCCATTCCCATGGTGATGGAAGGCGTGCGGGACATTCCGGGAGTCGGGGCGGGCACCTACCGGGATGGTGGCTTGCTCGACTATCACCTCGACCTGCCCTACAGCGGCGAGGACATCGTGCTTTACCCTCACTTCACCCACAAGGTGGTGCCGGGGTGGTTCGACAAGGCCCTGCCCTGGCGGCGCAGCAATGCGCAGTACCTGCAGAACGTGCTGTTGCTGGCACCCTCGCCGCAGTACCTGGCCCGCCTGCCCTACGGCAAGCTGCCGGATCGCAGCGACTTCAAGCGCTTCATGGGCGATGCCGGTAACCGCCAACGTTACTGGCGTACCGCCATGAGCGAAAGCCAGCGGCTGGGCGACGAGTTCCTGGAACTGGTGGAAACCGGCAAGCTGCACCAGCATCTGCAACCGTTGAAGTAGGCTTGCTGTTAAACTGCCGGTCAGCATTGGTTTTCAGAGTTCTAAGATACCGTGGAAATTTTCAAAGAGTTCACCTTCGAATCGGCCCACCGCTTGCCGAATGTGCCCGCCGGGCACAAATGCGGGCGCCTGCACGGCCACTCCTTCAAGGTTGCCTTGCACCTGACCGGCCAGCTGGATCCGCATACCGGCTGGATTCGCGACTTCTCGGAGATCAAGGCGATTTTCAAGCCGCTGTACGAGCAGCTAGACCACAACTACCTCAATGACATCCCTGGCCTGGAGAACCCGACCAGCGAAGTGATTGCCAAATGGATCTGGGACCAGGTCAAGCCGTTGCTGCCAGAACTGAGCAAGGTGCGTATCCATGAGACCTGCACCAGTGGCTGCGAGTATTACGGCGACTGAGCTGACAGTGACATGTCTGAAAACCACCTCCCAAGGTGGTTTTTTTATGCCCGCCTTGCAGGAAACTTTCAGCCCACAAAGACAAAACCCCTACCTGCAGATGCAGATAGGGGTTTCGGAATTTAATCTTGACGATGACCTACTCT
>NZ_JASCPN010000092.1:0-15389 GCF_029960155.1 Pseudomonas sp. PS01300
GGTCAAGCCCGCTCCCACAGGTATTGCGATGTTCCTGGGGCCGGCGCAGTACTTGTGGGAGCGGGCTTGACCCGCGATGCGGTCAGAAGGTGGCGCGCACGCTCAGGCGCAGGTTGCGCGGCTCGCCGTACCAGCCCTGGCTGTAGAAGCCGATCTGCTCGTAGTAACGCTTGTCGAACAGGTTGTCGACATGCGCACTCACACTCAGGTGGTCGTTGAGGGCGTAACGGCTCATCAGGCTGACCAGCGTGTAGCCGCCTTGCTCCAGGTCGGTGAAACCGCCCGGCATCGCCACGTCGCTGCGTGACACGCCACTGCGCCACGTCGCGCCACCGCCCACGGTCAGCTTGTCCAGCACACCGCCCAGGCGGTAGGTGGTGAACAGCTTGGCCTGGGTGCGCGGGTGGTTGGTGTTGATCGCCTTGTCGTCGGCATTGCGGGCAATGAAGTGGGTGTAGCTGGCCGACAGGTTCCACTGCTCGGTGAGCTGCCCGGCCAGCTCCAGGTCGAAGCCGTCGACCCGCGCCCCGGTGCCGGCCTTGTACGCCTGCTCATTGGGGCGCCCCTCCACGTTCACCCCCGGGATCGCTTCGGCCAAACCCTCCTGCTGGGTGCGGTACACCGCCAGCGCTGCGTTCAGGCGACCGTCCAGGTAGCCGGCCTTGATGCCGGCCTCGTAGCTGTCACCGGTCACCGGGTCGAGGATGCTGCCGTCCGGCCCGCGCGCGTTCTGCTGGTTGAAGATGCTGGTGTAGCTGGTGTACAGGCTGTAGGTCGAGTTCAGGTCATACACCAACCCCGCGTAGGGCGTCACTTCGTTGCGGTAGCGGTACTGGCGCAGGCTGCCGTAGTAGTCCTGGTCGATTTCCCAGTTGCTGACCCGTGCGCCGAGTATCAGGTGCAGCGGGTCGGCCAGCGACAGGCGCGTTACCGCGTAGCCGCCGTTCTGCCGGGTGTGGGTGGCATCGCCCGAGGCACGCACGTTGGACCAGGCGGGCTCGGCAATGTGGTTGCTGTTCCAGTCCATGAAGTTGCCGGTATCCGGTACCGTGCCCAGCGGCCTGAACTGGTCGATGGTCAGGTCGTCGTCGATGCTCATCGCACCGAACGCCAGCTCGTGGCTGCGGCCCAGCAGCTGGAACGGCCCGCTGGCGGTCAGGTGCCAGTCGTCACGGGTGCGTTCGCCCTCGTACTTGAGGAAGCTGGCCGACATGCCGCGCCCGGTTTCGCGGTCCGGGTAGCCGCCGCGGTACAGGTAGCGCATGCGGTAGTTGCCTTCGAAGCGGCTGTAGGCGGCGCGCAGCTTCCAGTCGTTTTCCAGCTGGTGCTCGAGGTCGACGAAGGCGGTGGTGGACTCGGTGCCGAAGTAGCCCCACTTGGTGTTGTTGGCCGCCGAGCGGCCGAAGTCGGTACGCCCGCCGTCCTTGTAGAACAGCGGAAAGCCGCTGCCCATGCCGTCGGTTTCGTTCTTCTGGTACTCCAGGCTGGTGGTCAGCCGGGTGCGCGGGCCCAGTTCGCTGCTGACCACGCCGTACAAGGTGCGCGAGCCGTAGTCCAGGTAGCTGACGTGGCTGTCCTTCTGCGAATAGGCGGCCACCACCCGCGCGGCGATGCGCCCGTCCTCGGTCAGCGGGGCCGACACGTCCACATCACCACGTCGCTCGTCCCAGCGCCCGATGCCTGCCGAGCCGCTGGCGGCGAACTCGGGCAGCGGGCGCTTGCGCACGAAGTTGACCGCCGCCGACGGGCTGCCGGCGCCGGTCAGCAGGCCGGTGGAGCCGCGCACGATCTCGACGCGATCATAGATGGCCGAGTCCATCTCGGTGGCGCCGAAGTTCCAGAAGCCGTTGATCGGCGAGGCCAGGCCGTCGAACTGGAAGTTGTCGATGGTGAAACCACGCGCCGAGAACGACAGGCGATTGCTGTCGTTGCGCACATGGGAAATGCCCGGCGCGCTGTCGAGAATCTGCGCGGTGTTGCTCAGGCCCTCGTCCTCGATCTGCTGGCGGGTCACCACGCTGACCGACTGCGGGGTTTCGCGGATCGACATCGGCAAGCCGATGGCGGTGGACATCGCGCCGGTGGTGTAGCTGGCGCTGCCTTCGGTGGTCTGCGGCCGGTACGCCTCGCCCTGTACGTCGGTGGCCTGCAGTGTCAGCACCGGCTTTTCGGCGGACTCCTCGGCACTGGCCATCAGGGAGACAAAGGCCCCGCCCAGCAGGGCGATACGCACACTGCTGATCGGTCGGGTAGAGGGGGCAAGGCGGCGCTGCATGGGAATCGTTCTCCGCAGAGTATCGTTATCGTCTGCGTATTATTCACAGTTGCTTGCGGGGGCACGTTTGGCAGATGCCAGACTGCTTATGGGCGCTGCCAAAGCGTGCGTCGGGTGGGGAACTTCAGGCGGTTTCGCGGGGGGCGTGGCCAAAGCGCTGGCGAAACGCGGTGGCGAAATTGCTGGCGTGGCGGTAGCCGACATGGTGGGCGGCCTGCTGGATCTGCCAGCCCTGTTCGAGCAACTGGCGGGCCTGGTCGAGGCGCCGGTTGCGCAGGTAGCCGAACACCGTTTCGCCGTACAGCGCGCGGAACTTGCTGCGCAGTGAGCTGCTGCTCATGCAGGCCAGGCGCGCCAGTTCGGTGAGGTCGTGCTCGTCGCCGGGCTGTTGGTGCAGGTGCTCGCGCACCCGTTCGAGCATCAGCCGGTCGCGTGGGCACAGGCCCGGCGAAGGGGCCGGCAGGCTGTCGAAACTGGCCAGGCCGTGGCTGAGCAGTTGCAGGCTCAGGCCCTGGCACAACAGGTGCTGCAGGGTGCCTTGCCAGCGACCGGACAACATGTCTTCGATGGCCGCCAGCAAGTGCGCGGGCAGGGCCCAGCAACTCAGGGCCGAGCCGTGGCCGCGCAGGCGAGCCTCGATCAGCTCGGCCAAGGCCTCTTCGCCCACATCCTGCGGGCGGCGCAGCGACAGGTTGAGCCCGCGCAGGTGCGCGCCACCGCGGTGCAGTGCCGACATCGGCCGGCCATCGCCGCACAGCGCGGTGATGCAGGCGCCTGGTTGCAGGGGCTGGGTGCGGGTGTAGGTGATCGAGGCCTGACCCTGGAGTACCAGCGCGAGGGTCAGGTCAGGCATGTCCAGCGAATCGGCGCGGTAGGTGTGGAAGGCCTGCACGTCGGAGTTCACCAGGCTGAAGCCGGGGGCCAGGCGATGTTCGCTGATATGGCCCTGCATCAGGCACGGATCGTCCTCGCCGCCGTCGCCTTCGGGCAGGCTATAGTGCACGTCGTAGCGCTGGCCCAGGGCATGGAAGTCGCTCAGCAGGTAGCGGGTGGGCGCGGACAAGACAGGGCTCGGGTGTCGAAAAAAGGAAGGCGATAATAGCATTCATTCTCAAATGCAGGGTGGCTGGAGTGGGGCGGTGATGAGCGAAACATGTCAGGTGCGCCAAGCACTGGAAACGGATGCGCCGGCGATCAGCCGGGTGATTGTCGAGGCCTTGCGCACGAGCAACAGCCAGGATTATTCGCCGGCGGTGATTGCGCGGGTGGAGCAGAGTTTTTCCCCCGAGGCGCTGCTGGGGTTGATGGCGCGTCGGCAGGTGGTGGTGGCGCAGTTGGGCGGGCAGGTGGTGGGTACCGCGAGCCTGGAGGGGGACGTGGTGCGCACGGTGTTCGTGGCGCCGGACCGGCAGGGGCTGGGCATCGGTCGGGCCTTGATGCTGCATGTTGAAGAGCTGGCCGGTGCGGCGGGGGTGCAGGCGCTGCGGGTACCGTCCTCGCTGACGGCGCAGGCGTTCTATGCGCGGTTGGGGTATGCGGTGGTACGCGAGGTGGTGGAGGGGGAAGAACGCACCATCGTGATGGCCAGGGCGCTGGGCAGGTGACACCGCGTCGGGGCATTCGCCGGCAAGGCAGGCTCCTACAGGCTGTGCAGGAGCCGGCCTTGCCGGCGAAGCAGGCGCCTCAGAACTGCGGCGTGTACTTGACGCTGAACATCATGTTGCGCGGCTCGCCGTAGTTGTTGTTGCCGCCGAGCTGGTTGTAGCCCGAGGCAATGTAGTGTTTGTCGAACAGGTTGTTGGCGTTGACTGCCACACTCACCTCAGGCGTCAGCTGATAGGCCAGGCGTGCATTCCACACCGTGTAACCGGGCACATCAAACGTACTCTCGTAACCCAGTGTGTGGCTCTGGCTGCTGAAGCCCAGGCCCGCGCTTACGCGGCTCCAGTCGCCCGGCAAACGGTAGTCGCTCCATACCCGCAGCATGTGCTTGGGGGTCCACTGGTTGAAGACCTTGCCTTCGTTCTCCGGGTCCTTGATGTACGTGGTGGTGGTGTAGGTGTACCCGGCGAACAGCTGCAGGTCGGGCATCACTTCGCCACTGATTTCGGCTTCGAAACCCTGGCTGCGCACCTTGCCGGACGCTTTCGAGCAATCGCCGGAGCCACATTGCGCAGAAGCGTCGGTGATCGCTCGGTTGTTCTGGTCGTAGCGGAACACGGCGAACGAGGTGTTGACCCGGCCATCCATCAGTTCGCCCTTGAGGCCCACTTCGTAGTTGCTGCCGACAATCGGCTTCAGTACCGATTGTGCGGCATCGAGTTCGCTCTGCGGCTGGAACACGTCGGTGTAGCTGGCGTAGGCCGCCCATTCCTGGGTCAGGTCATAGATGATGCCGGCATAGGGGGTAACCACACCAGTTTCGGTCATGACGCTTGGGTCAGCGACCGTCACCGTGTTGCCCTGTGTGATGACTGAGGAGTAGCGGAAGTCGTACCAGCTCACGCGTGAGCCAAGCACTACGGTCAACGGCTCGGCCAGCTTGACCCGCCAACTGCCGTACAGGCCTTTCTGGCGCACGTCATATTCGCTTGCGGTGGCTCGGCCGCCGTCACGCATCAGGCTGTCGTAGCTGGGTTTGGGTCGGTCGTGGTCGATATCGAAGATATTGCCGCCGTTGATGAAGGTGCGGGCGAACACATCGTCGGTCTTGAGCTGGGAATAGTTGCCACCCAGGATGAGTTCCTGTTGCAGCCCCAGCGTCTCGAAATGGCCGTTGACGTAGGCGTCCAGACCCACCTTGGTCGAGTCGAAGTCGGTGTACCAGTTGGCATACTGGACACCGCTGCCGTCAGGATTCAGCCCTTGGCCGGTGGTTTGCACCCGCTGGTGCAGCGAGTCGTTGCTCTCGCTCATGTACACGGCGGCGGCATGCACCTTCCAGTCGTCGTTGAAGCGGTGGTCGAGGTCGGCAAACACCGTGGTCACGTCGATGTCGGAGTGGTTCCAGCGCGCGCCGGTATAGGTCGAGCGCGGCACGTCGACAGGGCGTCCGTCGGCATAGCGCGGCAGGCCACGCAGCATGGGCCGTGAGGTGTTGTCCGAGTAGCTCACGCCCACACCCACGGTGGTGTCCGGGCTCAGGTCGAAATCCAGCGCGCCGTACAGCGAGTGGGTCTTGCTCCACTCGTAGTCGATGAACGACTGGCTCTGGTCTTCGTCGGCGACGAAGCGCCCGCGGATCGTGCCCTGCGGGTTCAGCGGGCCGCCAGCGTCCAGTTGCAGGCCGTAGTGGTCCCAGGAGCCGGCCTTGCCGGTGACGGTCACGGTGGGTTTGTCCTGCCCGCGCTTGCGCACCAGGTTGATCGCGCCGCCCGGGCTGCCGGTGCCCTGCAGCAGGCCCGAGGCACCGCGCAGGAACTCGATGCGGTCGAAGAAGATCAGGTCCTGGGTCGCCCAGTTGCCCAGCGAGTAGGTGTTGCGCGGAATCGGCACGCCGTCGTACTGCCAGTCGTCGATCTGAAAACCGCGCGACATCAGGATCATGCCCTTGCCCACGCCTTGCTGGCCGACCAGGCCGGTGGTCTGGTTGGCGGCGTCCTTGAGGTTGGTCAGGCCCTGGTCGTCCATCTGCTTGCGGGTCATGACGCTGACCGACTGGGGGATTTCCTTGAGCGTGTGTTCGCCCTTGCCGATGGTGGTGACCCGCGCTGCGTAGGAGTTCGAGCCTTCGGTGGTGGCCAGGTTGCGCACCTCGGTGATGCTGGTGGCGCCCAGCTCCAGTGCGCCGTCGGCACTCACACCTTGCACCACGCTGAAGTGGCCGCTGCCGGTCACCAGCAGTTGCAGCCCGCTGCCGGCCAGTGCGGCCTGCAGGGCCTGCTCGGCGCTCATCTGCCCACGGACGACCGGGGCCTGTTTGCCCTGCACCAGGGCCGGGTCGAGGGAGATGATCTGGCCGCTCTGGCTGGCGATGGCATTGAGCGTGGCGGCGAGCGGGCCGGCCGGCAGGTTGAACGCAAGTGCCTGCTGCTGGGCAGACACGGCGCAGCTCAGGGTGGCCAGGGCAACGGCGACGGGGAGGGCGCGGGACCAAGGGTTGAGCACGGAATTCTCCTGATTGTGTGTGCAGTCAGGAGATAGGTGGGATGAGAAATGAAAACCGGACACAAATGCGATTGTTTTTCATAAAAACTTATCAGAGGGTTCTCGGGCTCAGCTTTTCGGGCCGATCAGGGTCAACCACGGGCCGTAGTGTCGTACCTCGATCGGCAGTGTTTCGGCCAGCGCACCGAAGCTGCGCTGCGGATCGTTGAGCGGGAACACCCCTTGCACGCGCAGGTTGCGCACCTGCGGCGCGACCCGCACGAAGCCGCGGGTGTAGGGGCGCAGCGCGTCGACCACTGCATCCAGCGGGTCATCCAGTACATTCAGGTGCCCGTTCAGCCAGTCGGCGCGGTGACGCTCGTCACGGCCCAGGCGCTCGATGCGCTGGGCGTGCAGCAGGGCGGCCTGGCCTTCCTGCAGGTCCAGTTCGCTGCCATCGTGCAGGCGTGCGCGCACCGCATGCTGCAGCACCACCACGCGGGTGGCGTCGGGCTGCTGGCTGACCAGAAAGCGCGTGCCCAGCGCGCGGATTTCGCCCTGGGCGGTGCGCACGCGCAGGGGGCGCTGCGGGTCGGGTGCCACTTCAATCACCAGTTCGCCCTGGCGCAGCAGCACCAGGCGCTGGTGGGCATCGAATTGAAGGTCGACGGCAGTGCTAGCGTTCAGGCTCAGCTGGCTGCCGTCTTCCAGTTCCAGGGTGCGCCGCTCGCCGGTACCGGTGTGCAGGTCGGCCATCAGCGTGGTGCCGACCTCGCTGCGCGCCGCCAGCCACAACCCGCCGCCCAGCAGGCCCAGCCCGCCGATGGCGCGCAGCACATCGCGCCGGGAGGTGCCGGGCTGCATCAGCACGCGCCGGGCTTCGCCGGCCTGGCCGGGCAGGCGCTGGTCCAGCGCCCGCACGGTGCCGAACGCGCCACCCAGGCGCTCCTGCAGCCGGCCCCAGGCCTGGGCATGGGCCGGGTCGCTGTTGAGCCAGGTATCGAAACGGGCGTGCAGGCGGGTGTCGTTGCGGTCGGCGCTCAGGCGCACCATCCAGTCGATGGCCTGCTCCGCGGCCGGGTCGAGGCGGGCCTTGCTCATGGTGCCATCTCGGCCAGGTAGCACTGGCGCAGGGCCTGTTTCATGTAGCGGCTGACGGTGCGTTCCGACAGCGCGAGCTTGCGCCCGATCTCCACATAGCTCAGGCCATCGAGCTGGCTGTAGAGGAAGGCTGCCTTGACCACCGCGGGCAGGCCGGTGAGCGCTCGGTCGATGGCCACCAGCGCTTCGACCAGCAGCAGTTGTTCCTCCGGGGAGGGCGCTACCTGCTCGGGCAGGCTCGACAGGCGTTCCAGGTAGGCATTTTCGAGTTGGCGGCGGCGGTGGCGGTCGAAGATCAGCCGGCGCGCGATGGTCGACAGAAAGGCCCGCGGTTGCTGGATGCTGTCCGGATCAACCCGCGCCACCAGCAATTGGCAGAACGCCTCGGCAGCCGTGTCTTCGGCGTCGGCGCGGTTGCGCAGGCGCTTCTGGATGTGTTGCAGCAGCCAGCGGTGGTGGTCGCTGAAGAAGAAGCCGAGCTTGGAGGAAGGCGTGTGCACCGGGAACGACTCGACAGTGAATGTGAATAGTTCTCAATACTACAGTGTCGCAATGCCTGTGTGTAGCCTGGGCGGGGGTGCAATCGCGCGCGGGTTGCGCCTGGGGCGCGTTGGCGGCTCTGCCGGCAACGCGCCCCAGGCATGGCCGTCAGGCGGCGGCCTGGGCTTGCAGCACCAGTTGCCCGTCGACCTCGACAACCAGCCCGCTGGCGACGAACAGTGGCACCAGGCGTTTGTGCAGCTGTGGCTCGACGAAGGCCTTGATGGCGTCCAGGTCCAGGTTGCCGCTGACATCCAGTTCGGCCTTGGTGTAGGACAGCCAGGCTTTTTTCAGGACCATCAGCACATCGCTGGCGGTGGTGGTGGCGAAGCGGCGATGGGTGACCTGGCCCTGGAAGTCGAAGGTATGGGCGAAGGCGTAGCCGCTCTCGTCGCTCTTGTTTTCCAGGCAGCGGCTGCATGCGCAGGCGCCGTCGGCGAATGCGGCGCGCAGGTAGGTGTTGAAGTCCACCACGGGTTTGAGGCCCAGGCGCTTGTCGACTTCGAACAGGTCCCCGGTCATGTTCGCATCAGCGTTCAACGTCATTTCCTCACAGTCATCCAGTTGGGTTTGCAGGGCGGCACAATACCAGCCTGGGCTGCCAGTGGGTACTTGCGCGGGGATGTCGCGGGTTCAGCTAAGCACTACGACGCCTGGCCCACTCATCCACCACATCCCCCATCGTCCGCGCCGTACCATCGACTATCCACGCCATCAACGGCCGGTCGAACCTGAAATCCTCGCCACACTGCTCACGCATGAACCGCCGCACGTTCTGCGTGTTGCGGTAATCCTCGCCCACCGGTGTATCCCGGGTAATCACCCCGCCATGCCAGTCAAAAGCCATACCGTGTCTCCTTGCGTCGTTTGAGGGTTTCACTGGGCAGCTCCTTGAACAGCGCCTGATAACTGCTGGAAAACCGCCCCAGGTGCCAGAACGACCAGCGCATCGCCACTTCCGCCACGGTGTGGCCGCGCGCGGTCAGCAGCTCGCGGTGCGCGCCATTGAGGCGGCGCAGGCGCAGCCAGTGGCTGGGCGTGATGCCGGTGTACGCCTTGAACGCATGCTGCAACTGACGCACCGAACTGCCGGCCACCTGCGCCAGTTGCAGCAGGTTCAATGACTCCTCCGGCGAATCCGCCGCCCATTCGCTGACCTTGCGCATGATGGTGCGCTCCTCGGTGCGCCGCCACAGCTCGCCTCGGTCCAGGCACACCGAGGCGGTGTCGAGAATGTACAGACAATCGTCCAGCAACTGCCTGGCCAGCACCTGCTGGCACGGCGCGTCCTCGCTCTGCGAGAGGCGCGTCAGGGTACTGCTCAGCCAGCCGCTGAACAAGGCATTGCGCTGGGAATTGAGCGGTGCCATGAACAGACCTTCGAGCGCCGCAACGTCCACGCCGTGCTCACGCACGAACGCAGGGCCGAACACGACGGCCACTTCCTGGTAGTTCTCGGGGGTGATCCAGATGTTGCGGCTTTCGCCATTGAGCACGTACAGGCTGTTGTCACTGCGGTCGAAGCAGAACGACAGCGAACCGCCGGGGGCGCTGAAGCTCTGCTCCACCCGGGTGTTCATGCACTCTTCGTACACCTCCACGCCGTGCAGGTCGAGGCAGCGCACCATCCCGGCAAAGTGCCCGGGTGACATCTGCTGGTAGTGCTGTGCCCAGCCTGGCGTGGCGCGTACCTGTTCGGCCACATCGGCACTGGTGAAGGCCTGTACCCGCAAGGGCGACGGGGTTGTCATGAGAACCTCTGAATGCACTGCTTTGGTGCATTTTCTTCTGCTCAAAGTGGATAGATGCAGCCGCAGCTGCGGCACCAAGATAGACCTCAACGCGGCGCAGGGGAAGCCAGGCCTTGCCCGCCCGCGCCACACACACCCTTGCGCATGCCCTGCATCACGACAACGAGGTTCTCATGAATACCCCCTTCGATCAGCTGTCCACCTGGCTGAAAGAACACAAGATCACTGAAGTGGAATGCGTGGTCACCGACCTGACCGGTATCGCCCGCGGCAAGATCGCCCCCACCAACAAGTTCCTGCATGAGCGAGGCATGCGCCTGCCGGAAAGTGTGCTGCTGCAGACCGTGACCGGCGACTTCGTCGAGGACGAGATCTACTACGACCTGCTCGACCCGGCCGACATCGACATGCTCTGCCGCCCCGACTCGACGGCCATCTACCCGGTACCCTGGGCGCTGGAGCCCACCGCGATCGTGATCCACGACACCTTCGACAAGCAGGGCAACCCCATCGAGCTGTCGCCGCGCAACGTGCTCAAGAAAGTCCTCAAGCTGTACGCCGACAAGGGCTGGCAACCGATCGTGGCACCGGAGATGGAGTTCTACCTGACCCAGCGCTGCGAAGACCCGGACCTGCCGTTGCAGGCGCCACTGGGCCGTTCGGGCCGCGCCGAAAGTGGCCGCCAGTCGTTCTCCATCGATGCCGCCAACGAGTTCGACCCGCTGTTCGAGGACGTCTACGACTGGTGCGAGGCCCAGGGCCTGGACCTGGACACGCTGATTCACGAAGACGGCCCGGCGCAGATGGAAATCAACTTCCGCCACGGCGACGCCCTGGACCTGGCCGACCAGATCACCGTGTTCAAACGCACCATGCGCGAGGCGGCACTCAAGCACAACGTCACCGCCACCTTCATGGCCAAGCCGGTGGGCGACGAGCCGGGCAGCGCCATGCACCTGCACCAGAGCGTGGTCGACAGCGCCACCGGCAAGCCGATCTTCGTCAATGACGACGGCAGCATGAGCGAGCTGTTCCTGCAGCACATCGGCGGCCTGCAGAAGTACATCCCCAAGGTGTTGCCGATGTTCGCGCCCAACGTCAACTCGTTCCGCCGCTTTCTGCCCGACACCTCGGCACCGGTGAACGTGGAGTGGGGCGAAGAGAACCGCACCGTGGGCTTGCGCGTGCCCACCTCCAGCCCCGAGTCGATGCGCGTTGAGAACCGCCTGCCCGGCGCCGATGCCAACCCGTACCTGGCGATTGCCGCCAGCCTGCTGTGCGGCTACCTGGGCATGGTCGAGGGCATCGCGCCCAGCGCCCCGGTGCAGGGGCGTGCGTATGAGCGGCGCAACCTGCGCCTGCCGATCACCATCGAGGACGCGCTGGCGCACATGGAAGACTGCCCGACCATCGAACGCTACCTGGGCAGCAAGTTCGTGCGTGGCTACGTGGCGGTCAAGCGCGCCGAGCACGAGAACTTCAAGCGCGTGATCAGTTCGTGGGAGCGCGAGTTCCTGCTGCTGAGCGTGTGATGCGCTGACCTGCCGATCATCGATAAAACAATCAGAAGAGGTGTCGATATGCGTCTGTTGAAATCCGTGTTGCCGGTGGCCCTGGGGTTGCTGTGGGGGGCCGCCGCACAGGCCCAGCCGAGCGTCAGCGTGTACAACTGGACCGATTACATCGGCCCCACCACCCTGGCCGACTTTCAGGGGGCGACCGGGATCAAGGTGATCTACGACGTGTTCGACTCCAACGAAACCCTGGAGGGCAAGCTGCTGGCGGGGCGCACCGGCTACGACGTGGTGGTGCCGTCCAACCACTTCCTGGCGCGCCAGATCAAGGCCGGGGCGTTTCTGGAGCTGGACCGCTCGCAACTGCCCAACTGGAAGAACCTCGACCCGGTGCTGCTCAGGAAACTAGAGGACAACGACCCCGGCAACCGCCACTCGGTGCCCTACCTGTGGGGCACCAATGGCATCGGCTACAACGTCGACAAGGTCAAGCAGGTGCTGGGCATCGACCATATCGATTCGTGGGCGGTGCTGTTCGAGCCCGAGAACCTGAAAAAACTCAGCCAGTGCGGCGTGTCGTTCATGGATTCGGCCGACGAGCTGTTCCCGGCAGTGCTCAACTACATGGGCCTGGACCCGCGCAGCGAAAACCCGCAGGACTACAAGAAGGCCGAGGCCAAGCTGCTGGCGCTGCGCCCGTACATCACCTACTTCCATTCCTCCAAGTACGTCACGGACCTGGCCAACGGCGACATCTGCATCGCCTTCGGTTACTCCGGCGACGTGTTCCAGGCGGCCAACCGCGCCAGGGAAGCCCACAACGGCGTGAACATCGCCTATTCGATTCCCAAGGAGGGCAGCAACCTGTGGTTCGACCTGCTGGCGATCCCGGCCGACGCCACCAACCCCAAGGAGGCGCACGCCTTCATCAACTACCTGATGGACCCGCAGGTGATCGCCAAGGTCAGCACCCTGGTGGGCTACGCCAACCCGACGCCGGCTTCGCGCCAGTACATGGCCGCCGACCTGGTCGACAACCCCGAGGTGTATCCGCCCCAGGCGGTGCTCGACAAACTGTATATCTCCAGCACCCCCACGCCGGCCATCATGCGTTTGATGACCCGCTCGTGGAGCAAAGTGAAATCGAACAAATGAACAACGTGAATGGCAATGCGCAACACGCCCGTTCGTACTACGCAGCGACGGCCAGACGCCAGGCCGACTACCCCACGCTGGAGCAGGACCTGATCGCCGATGTGTGCGTGATCGGCGGTGGCTTCACGGGGGTCAACACCGCCATCGAACTGGCTCGCCGCGGGCTTTCGGTGGTGTTGCTGGAGGGGCGGCGCATCGGCTGGGGCGCCAGCGGGCGCAACGGCGGGCAACTGATTCGCGGCATCGGCCACGAGGTGTCGGGGTTTGCCCGCTACGTGGGGCAGGAAGGGGTGGCCTACCTGCAACGCGCCGGCATCGAGTCGGTGGAGGTGGTGGGCCGCCGGGTGCAGGAGGACGGCATCGACTGCGACCTGCGCTGGGGCTTCTGCGAGCTGGCCAATACCCCGGCGCAGTACGCAGCGTTCCAGGCTGAACAGCAGAGCCTGGAGGCGCTGGGCTATCGGCACCAGACCCGACTCTACGGGCCGCAGCAGATGCACGAGGTGGTGGCCTCGAAGGTGTATGCCGGCGGGCTGCTGGACATGGGCTCCGGCCACCTGCACCCGCTCGACCTGGTGCAGGGCGAGGCGCGCCTGGCGGCGTCGCTGGGGGTGCAGGTGTTCGAGCACAGCACGGTGCTCGAACTGGTGCATGGCCCCACCGTGCAGGTGCGCTGCGCGCGCGGCAGCGTGCGGGCCGGCAGCCTGGTGCTGGCGTGCAATGCGCACCTGGACGACCTGGAGCCACGCCTGAGCGGCAAGGTGCTGCCGGCCGGCAGCTACATCATCACCACCGAGCCGCTGTCGGCACCGCGCGCCACCGGGCTGATCCCACAGAACCTGGCGCTGTGCGACCAGAAGGTCGGCCTGGACTACTACCGCCTTACCGCCGACCGGCGCCTGCTGTTCGGCGGGGCCTGCCATTATTCCGGGCGCGACCCGGCGGATATCGCCGGCTACATGCTGCCCAAGCTGCTCAAGGTGTTCCCGCAGCTGGCGGATGTGCGCATCGACTTTCAGTGGGGCGGCAAGATCGGCATTACCGCCAATCGCTTTCCGCAGGTGGGACGCCTGCAGCAGCATCCCAACGTGTTCTACGCCCAGGGCTATTCGGGGCACGGGGTGAACGTCACCCACTGGACGGCGAAGTTGCTGGCCGAGGCGATCCACGCCGGGCATAGCCAGGGCCTGGATATCTTCAGCAAGGTGCCGCACATGACCTTCCCCGGCGGCCCGGCCCTGCGCTCGCCACTGCTGGCGCTGGGCATGTTGTGGTACCGCCTGCGCGAGCTGCTGGGGTAGGGCGGCGCAAATCGCCGGTTGCAGCTACTGTGCATCTATCAGAGGCTCACAAGAAGGCTCGGTCATGCGCTCATTCGCTGCAGTTTGCTGTCTTGCCGTGTGGTTGATCGCTGTTCTGCCGGGCTCTGCCGCCGCGGCGCCGCCTGCGGCGGTAGCCGAAGACAAGGCCCAGGTGCTGGAGCAGAAGGCTGCCGAACAGGGGCGCGAGGCCAGCGTACCCAGCGACCAGGCCATCACCCGCAGCGAAGTGCAGGCGGTCGACCCCAAGGGCGAGGCCGCGCTGGATGACGCGATCACCTGCCTGGCGCGCACCCTCTACTGGGAGGCCAAGGGCGGTGAGGCGGCGGACATGCAGGGTGTGGCCAGCGTGGTGATGAACCGGCTGGGGCACGAAGGGTTTCCGGGCACCGTGTGCGAGGTGGTCAAGCAGGGCATCAAGGAGCGTACATGCCAGTTCTCGTGGTGGTGCGACGGGCGCTCGGACGACGTGGAAGAGCCGGTGCAGTACACCGTGGCCAAGGAAATCGCGCGCAAGGCGCTGAATCAGCAACTGACCGACAGCACCGATGGCGCGATGTACTTTCATGACCGCCATGTGCATCCCGCGTGGGCCAGGACGTACTTGAAGACCGCCGAAACTCCCAGGTTCCTGTTCTACAAGCCGCGTGCGGGGGAGGCCCGTTGAAGGGGCGACGCGGTTACGAGCAGCCCGGGTAGGTGGTGCATTGGCGCCCGTCCATCTCGAAGGTGCTGAAGGTCTGCTGGCGGTAGCTGCAGGAGGCTTCACCAACCCACTTCCATTGTGAAGCGCAGGGCTTCATGCCATTGCCGACCGGTGACCAGTTCTCGGGGTAAAGCGGCCACTCCTTGTCGATGAGGCGGTACACGAAGCGCAGGTCGGTCTTGTTCAGCTGGGTGTAGGCGACGTTGGCGACCGGGCCGGGGTGCCTGGAGGTCCGCTCCAGGGGTTGCCACTGGCTGTCGGCGGCGAGGCAGTCGATGTCCCTGGCCAGCACGTGGCGCTCATGCCCGGGCACGATGTGGTAGGCCGTGCCGCACAGGCGGCGCACAACCAGCTCGGGGTCTGCGTCGCGCACCGGCCCAGTGCCGTCGGGCAGTGCCGGCAATACCTTGACCCCCGCCAGGCTGTACCGCCCGCTGGGGGACTTGATGCTCACGGTGATGTTGTCCAGTTGCTGGGTGCAACTGCCGATGGTGTAGGTCAGCGGGATCCTGAACGTGACGGTGCGCGCGTCGGGGTGCGCATCGGCCTGGTCGGTGCGGTACTGGTTGGGGCGCGAGCGCATGCCGCCGGTGGCGGGGGAGGCCACGGTGCAGCGGTACGGGTCGAGCGGGGCGTAGCTGGCGTTGTAGGTGACGCCGTGGTTGGGCGGGAGTTCGGCGATCAGCGTGGTGCTGCTCAAGCCGTAGTGGCTGGTGGCGCCCACGACGCTTTCCTTGGCGACGAAACCGATCAGGCTGCAGGCGGGCAGCAGGGGTAGGGCCAGTAGCAGGTACAGCGGTTTCATCCGGGGCCATCCGTGGGCAAGTGCGGGAGGGGATGGTGCGCGATTGTGCGGGTGTGGGCAAGGGGCTGCACCGACCCAATCGCGGGTCAAGCCCGCTCCCACAGGATCACCGCAGTCATGTGGGAGCGGGCTTGACC
>NZ_JASCPN010000093.1:0-14873 GCF_029960155.1 Pseudomonas sp. PS01300
CGCGATACCATGGCGCACCTCACGGCCGCCTTTGCGCCCGACCAGATGCTGGCGCTGGATTCCGAACTGTATTGAGGGCAACGGCGGGCAGGCCGACTTGCCACAGCAAGCCGGCCTGCCCGGGGGTCACACGCAGATCTGCTTGCGCACACCGCGTGGCAGGCGGCAACGGTCGGCCTGGCTGCTCAGGCGAGCCTGCCAGCTGGCCTTGACGCTGAACGCGGGCACCGGCGCCGGCGCGGCCTGTTGCTTGCGCTGCTTGCGCAGTTCGGCCAGCGAAGGGGTCTTGGCCTTGGCGGCCACGGCTGCGGAGTCGGGGGCTGCCAGCGAGCGCAGGCAGGACTTGCACGACACCTGATCCGCTGCCTGAGTGCTGTTGAGGGTCTGACTGGTACGCCCGCAGGCGGCATTGGCGCCGTTCGCCGAATAGTGTGTAACCAAACCGTACATCTCCAACCTGTTGATAACAAAGGCGCTATTTTCGCACAGCCGCGCCGCTGGGTGGGCACCGGCTTCAGTTCACCAAGGAGAAGGCACATGCAATACCGCGTGATTAAAGCGCACCGCAGCGAATTCCCTCAGCCCATCACCTTTGCCAAGGGGGCCGTGCTGGAGGTGGGGGAGGTGTACCAGGGCGATGAAGGATGGGACAACTGGTACTTCTGCACCACGCCCGGCCAGCAGGGTGGCTGGGTGCCGGCGCAGGTGATCGAAAGGCTGGGCGAGCAGGCAGGCCGCGCGCGCGAGGACTACACCGCCAGGGAGCTGGACGTGGACATTGGCGATGAGTTGCTCTGCGTGAGGTCGCTCAACGGCTGGTCCTGGTGCACAAGGTCGCGCGACGCGCAGGCCGGCTGGGTGCCTTCAAGCCATCTGCGCCACATCGAACAGGCGCCGGCGGCACCGACCCGCTGAAGGGCTGCACGCGGGTTCAACGGTGCGAGCGCTGATGCTCGCTGCACCTGTCGCGTATTGACGCCCGCCCGTGACGCCCACTAGGCTCGCTGCCGGTCCCTTTCATGGAGTGCTGCAATGGTTACCTGCTACCTGCGCTACATCGTCGATGCCTACAAGCTGCAAGAGTTCGAAGCCTACGGGCGCATGTGGATACCGCTGGTGGAGAAATTCGGCGGCCAGCACCATGGCTACTTCCTGCCCAGCGAAGGCGCCAACAACGTCGCCCTGGCGATGTTCTCGTTCCCGAGCCTGGCAGCGTACGAACGTTACCGCGAACAGTCGAAAACCGACGCCGAGTGCATCGCCGCGTTCAAGTACGCCGAAGACACCCGGTGCATCATCAGCTACGAGCGCAGTTTCTTCCGCCCTGTACTGGGCTGACCCCATCACGGCGCAAGCCCCCTCCAGTGGGAGCGGGCTTGACCCGCGATCGGGCCGCAGAGCGGCCCCAACTGCGGCCTACAGCTTCATCACCACCGACTTCAGCTCGGTGTAATGCTCGATGGCCGCCGCGCCCATCTCGCGCCCCACGCCCGACAGCTTGTAGCCGCCAAACGGCAGCGCCGGGTCCAGCGCACTGTGACAGTTGACCCACACCGAGCCCGACTTGATGCGCGGCACCATGCGGTGCACCTGCGCCAGGTCGTTGGACCAGATGCTCGCGCCCAGGCCATAGGCACTGTCGTTGGCCAGGCGAATCGCCTCGTCCATGTCGTCGAACGGAATCGCCACCAGCACCGGCCCGAAAATCTCCTCCTGCACCAGCGGGCACTGCTGGTCGACGTCGGCAATCACCGTCGGCTGCACGAAATACCCCGGTCCGTAATACTCGCCGCCACACGCCACCTTGGCGCCCAGCTCGCGGCCCATGTCGATGTAGCGGCCCACCCGTGCCTGCTGCTTGGCCGAGATCAACGGCCCCATGTCGATGCTCGGGTCCAGGCCATTGCCCAGCTTCATGCCGTTGGCGATGCCGGCAATATCGGCCACCACGCGGTCGAAATGCTTGCGGTGCACATACAGGCGCGACCCCGCGCAGCACACCTGCCCCTGGTTGAAGAAGATCGCGCTGGCGGCACCGGCAGCGGCCACCTCAAGGTCGGCGTCGGCCAGGATGATGGTCGGCGATTTGCCGCCCAGCTCCAGCGTCACCCGCGTCATCGAATCCATCGCCGCCTTGCCGATCAGCTTGCCCACCTCGGTCGAGCCGGTGAAGGTCACCTTGTCCAGCAGCGGGTGCGCCGATAGCGCCGCACCGGCCACCGCGCCCACGCCGGTGACCACGTTGAACACGCCCGCCGGGTAGCCGGCCTCCAGTACCAGTTCGGCCAGCTTGAGCGCGCTCAACGGGGTTTCGTCCGCCGGCTTGAGCACTACGCTGCACCCGGTGGCCAGCGCCGGGCCCAGCTTCCAGCAGGCCAGCAGCAGGGGGAAGTTCCACGCCACGATGGCACCCACCACACCCACCGCCTCGCGGCGCACATAGGCATGGAACTCGCCGTCGAACAGCGGCAGCGACGGGTCGACCGTGGTGCCTTCGATCTTGGTTGCCCAGCCGGCCATGTAGCGCAGCGAGTCGATGGCCATCTGCACGTCCATCACCCGCGCCACCTGCGCGCTCTTGCCGTTGTTCAGGCATTCGAGCTCGGCGAACACCTGGGCATCGCGCTCGATCAGGTCGGCCAGCTTCCACAGCAGGTTCTGGCGCTCGCGCGGGCGCATGCGGCTCCAGGGCGAGTCATCGAACGCCTGGCGCGCGGCACGTACCGCCTGGTCGACATCCTCGACCGTGGCGGCAGGCACCTGGGCCAGCGCCTGGCCGTTGGCCGGGTTGAGCAGTTGCAGCGTGGCGCCATCGCTGGCGCCGCGCCAGTCGGCACCGATCAGCATGCGGTGCTGCCGCTGTACGAACGCCTGGGTATCACTGTGAACCGGGAAGGCATGGGTCATGGGTGTGGCTCTCTTGTTATTGAAAGGAACCCGAGGCATTCAGCAACCCTTGTGCCAGCTTTTTTCTACTACCAAAGTACTTGTTTTTCAGGGGTTTGGAGGGCTTTCGCCGGTTCTGTGCGTATTAGGTCGAGACAAACGGTGAGACACATGAGACGCCCCTGAGAAACCCCGCAAAGCCTTGCAAACCGGGCCTGCAACGGGGCAGGTGGCAGCCGGGCACCTCACCGCAGGTTGACGCCCTCAAAGCGCAACCAATTGATATCAATGGATTAATTTCGTTGGCACGAAGCCTGCTACGGCCTGTGTGCCGCCCATTGGGTGGCTCATCCGACAAAAACAATAAACAGGTGACTCGATGAGCAAGACCGTACTGTCAAGCGTGCCGGCACACCGCCGTCGTACTGCATTGGGCTGGGCGCAGGCCTGGACGCTGGGCCTCGCCGGCTGCCTGGGCAGCCAGGCGCACGCCGTGGATGTGGACGCCGGGGACTACACCGCCTTGCCCGAAGGCACCAACCTGGGCATGGTCTACTACCAGCATGCCGAACGTCGCTCGCTGTACTCCGGTGGCCACAAGCAGCCGGTGCGTGCCGGGCTGAACTCCGACATCGGCATTCTCAGGGGCGTGCACTTCATGAAGCTGGGCGGGTTCACCATCGACCCGCAGTTCCTGCTGCCCTTCGGCCAGCTCGAAGGCAAGCGCGACACCTCGGGCCTGGGCAAGAGCGATGGCGGCATCGGCGACCTGATCCTGGCCTCCACCGTGTGGCTGGTGGAGCGTCCGGAAGAAAAGACCTATTTCGGCATCACCCCGTTCCTCTACGTGCCCACCGGCCGCTACGACCGCGACGACGCGCTCAACATCGGCGAGAACCGCTGGAAGTTCGCGCTGCAGGCCGGCTACATCCAGGGCCTGGGCGACAAGTGGTGGCTGGACCTGATCGGCGACGTCACCTGGTTCGGCAAGAACGACGACGCCACCTCCGCCGGTCTGACCCTGCGCCAGTCCGCGCTGTACCAGGGCCAGGCGTTCCTGCGCTACCAGCTCACCCCGAGCCTGGACCTGCGCGTGGGCTACTCCAGGTTGTGGGGCGGCGAAACCCGCCTGGACGGCGTCGACCAGCACGACAAACCCGACACCGCCAAGTTTCTGGTGGGCGCAGGCTGGTTCGTCACCCCCAAGACCCAGCTGCTGTTCAACTATGGCCGTGACCAGTCGGTGGAAAACGGTTTCAAGGAAGGCGACCGCTTCAACGTACGCCTGATGCAGGTGTTCTGACCCGCACCTGCAGCCATCACCGAGGACACCGAACATGAAAAAACCTTTGCGTACTTCATTGCTGATGCTGTGCCTGGCCACCCCGCTGGCAGCCCTTGCCGCCGGGGTGGACGAGGCCGCCATCCGCGCCACCGAACAGGCCGGCGGCGAGTGGCTCAGCCACGGCCGCACCTATGCCGAACAACGCTTCAGCCCGCTCAAACAGATCGACGCCAGCAACGTCAAGTCACTGGGCCTGGCCTGGTACATGGACCTGGACAACACCCGCGGCCTGGAGGCGACACCGCTGTTCCACGACGGGGTGATCTACACCTCGATGTCCTGGAGCCGGGTGATCGCGGTCGACGCCGCCAGCGGCAAGGAGCTGTGGCGCTACGACCCCGAGGTGGCCAAGGTCAAGGCCCGTACCTCGTGCTGCGACGCGGTCAACCGCGGCGTGGCACTGTGGGGCGACAAGGTCTACGTCGGCACCCTGGACGGGCGTCTGATCGCCCTCGACGCCAAGACCGGCAAGGCCATCTGGAGCCAGCAGACCACCGACCCGGCCAAGCCCTACAGCATCACCGGCGCGCCACGGGTGGTCAAAGGCAAGGTCATCATCGGCAACGGCGGCGCCGAATACGGCGTGCGCGGCTTCGTCTCGGCCTATGACGCCGACACCGGCAAACTGGCCTGGCGCTTCTACACTGTACCGGGCGACCCGGCGCTGCCCTACGAGCACCCCGAACTGCGCGAAGCGGCCAAGACCTGGCAGGGCGACCAGTACTGGAAGCTCGGCGGTGGCGGCACGGTGTGGGACAGCATGGCCTACGACCCCGAGCTGGACCTGCTCTACGTCGGCACCGGCAACGGCTCGCCGTGGAACCGCGAGGTGCGCAGCCCGGGCGGTGGCGACAACCTGTACCTGTCGTCGATCCTCGCCATCCGCCCCGACACCGGCAAGCTGGCCTGGCACTACCAGGTCACCCCGGGCGACAGCTGGGACTTCACCGCCACCCAGCAGATCACCCTGGCCGAGCTGAACATCGACGGCAAACCGCGCAAGGTCCTGATGCAGGCGCCTAAAAACGGCTTCTTCTACGTGCTCGACCGCACCAACGGCAAGCTGATCTCGGCCGAGAAGTTCGGCAAGGTCACCTGGGCCGAGAAGGTCGACCTCGCCACCGGCCGGCCGGTCGAGGCCCCTGGGGTGCGCTACGAAAAAGAGCCCATCGTGATGTGGCCCAGCCCCTTCGGCGCGCACAACTGGCATTCGATGTCGTTCAACCCCGGCACCGGCCTGGTGTACATCCCCTACCAGGAAGTACCCGGTGTGTACCGCAACGAAGGCAAGGACTTCGTCACCCGCAAGGCATTCAACACCGCCGCCGGCTTTGCCGACGCCACCGACGTGCCGGCCGCCGTGGTCAGCGGCGCCTTGCTGGCCTGGGACCCGGTCAAGCAGAAGGCCGCCTGGAAGGTGCCGTACCCCACGCACTGGAACGGCGGCACCCTGAGCACCGCCGGCAACCTGGTGTTCCAGGGCACTGCGGCGGGGCAGATGCATGCCTATTCCGCCGACAAGGGCGAGGCGCTGTGGCAGTTCGAGGCGCAAAGCGGCATCGTTGCCGCGCCCATGACCTTCGAACTGGCCGGGCGTCAGTACGTGGCGATCATGGCCGGCTGGGGCGGCGTGGCCACCCTGACCGGCGGCGAGTCGATGAACCTGCCGGGCATGAAGAACCGCAGCCGCCTGCTGGTGTTCGCCCTCGATGGCAAGGCGCAGTTGCCGCCACCGCCCCCGGCGCCCGCCAAGGTCGAGCGCGTGCCCCAGCCCGTCACCGCAGCACCCGAGCAGGTGCAGGCCGGCAAGCAGCTGTATGGCCAGTTCTGCAGCGTGTGCCACGGCATGGGCACCATCAGCGGCGGTTTGATCCCCGACCTGCGCCAGTCCAGCGACGCCACCCGCGAGCACTTCCAGCAGATCGTCCTGCAGGGCGCGCTCAAGCCACTGGGCATGCCGTCGTTCGACGACTCGCTCAAGCCCGAGGAGGTCGAGCAGATCAAGCTCTACGTGATGTCGCGCGAGTACGAGGACTACATGGCGCGCCACAAAGCCGCACCTTGAATCGCACCGGCGGCCTGTGTACGTCACAGGCCGCCGGTCGGGTGCGTGTTGGTGCTCCGGGTCGATCTGGTCTTTTCTGAAAGAAGTCACATCGCTGGCAGTCTTTGTGACCTCAACGGAAGAACCCGACTACCTCAGGAGCCACTGCCATGTCCGCCATCCCTTCGCGCAGCCCCCGCAGGACGCCACTTGCCCGCAACAAGGACGTGACCGCGCTGGTCCCGGACTTCCCGTTCCACTACGCCGACTACCTCGCCGCCGCCCGTGCCGCCGGCCAGCCGCTGTGCCGCGTGCCGCCCGAGTGCTGGGGCCGCAAGGTGCTGGTGGTCGGCGCCGGTATCGCCGGCCTGGTGGCGGCCTACGAACTGCTGAAGATGGGCCTGCACCCGGTGGTGCTGGAGGCCGGCGAGCGCATCGGCGGGCGGCTGTATTCCAGGGTCATGGGCGACCCCGGCGCCGAGGTGATCTGCGAGCTGGGCGCCATGCGCTTTCCGGTATCCGGCAAGGCGCTGTTCCACTACTTCGACAAGGTGGGCATGAGCGCGCAGTCGGCGGACTTTCCCAACCCCGGCACAGCGGCCGCAGTCAGCACCGTGGTCGACTACCAGGGCCGCGTGAAGTACTACGAGCACGACAGCCCGGTGTTCCCCGTGCCACCGGAGTACCTGCAGCTCGAAGAGCAGTTCTTCGACACCTTTCTGGCGGGCGCGCCGTTCCACTTCCATGAACTGGAAACCGCCATGACCGAAGGCAGCATCGACCAGAAAGCCATCAAGCGCCTGTGGAATGCCATCGTCCACTGCGGCGCCGGCCGCAGCTGGGACGACGTCAGCTTCTACCAGGCCCTGCTGCAGGAGTCGGGGTGGAGCCGCGAGCAGATCAACCTGTTCGGCCAGATCGGCTTCGGCACCGGTGGCTGGAACACCGACTACCCCAACAGCATCCTCGAAGTGCTGCGGGTGCTGTACACCGGGCTGGATGCCAGCCACCGGCTCATGTACCAGGGCGCCGAGGCACTGCCCAGGGCGCTGTGGACGCAATCGCCCACTGCGTTGGGCGACCCCTGCGCCAACGGCCAGGGCGACAGCAGCGTCGAGTCGATGACCCGCCAGGTATTCGCCGAGCCGTTCAACCAGGAAGTCCGGCATATCAGCCCGCTGGCGAACGGTGAGTTCTCGGTACTGGTCCACGACCTCAAGCGCGATACCAGCGCCTGGCTGACCATCGGCCACGTGGTCTACACCCCGCACCTGCGGGTGCTCGACAAACTGCGCGCCAGCGGCACCGTGCCGCAACTGAAGGCCATGGACGCGCTGCTGCCCAGCGCGACCTGGGAGGCCGTCAAATACACCCACTACATGCAGTCGGCAAAGATCTTCGCGGCCACCCGGCGGCCCTTCTGGCACGAACGACCGGGGCCGATGCAGGAACGCACGCTGAGCGTGACGCTGTCCGATGGCCTCACCCGTGGCACCTACCTGGTCGATTACGCGCAGGCGCCAAGCGGCTACCGCGGCAGCGGCATCTTCCTGTCGTACACCTGGAACGACGATGCGCTGAAGTTCCTGGGCGACCGCGCCAGGCCGGCGCCGCAGCATGCCCAGCTGTGCACCACGTTGCTGCAGGCCATCTACCCCAACGTGGACCTCGCCGCGCACTACAGTGCCAGCAACACCTTCGTCGAGTTCAACTGGGAGGACCAGCCGCACTACCTGGGCGCCTTCAAGATGAACCTGCCCGGGCAGTACGCCTACCAGCGCAGGCTCTTCGCGCAGTTCATGACCGGGGTGGGCAGCGCCACGCCCTACGGCTTCGTGCTGGCCGGCGACGACGTGTCCTGGACCGGTGGCTGGGCCGAGGGCGCGGTCACCAGCGCACTCAATGCGGTGAACAAGATTGCCGTGTGCCTGGGCGGCGCGAGCGACCCGAGCAACCCCGGCCCGGTGGAATCCTGGGCCGACCTGCAACCGGTCGAACTGCGCTGAAGCTATCCACAAAAAAAGTGGGTAGCTCTGTGGATAAAGCGCTACACGCTGCGTACCACAAGGGCTGCGTCAGTTTGATTACAAACTGAACAGCTTCCCTGGGTGTGCGTGGGGGGCTGTTGGCCACTGTGCCAAGTTCGTCATGCCCGTGGTCCGAATCGATCAAGCCCGGCCCCGGTCGATGGGGCACGATGGACGGTCTGTCCAAGGAGCTGACCATGATTCGACTGACCCTTACCCAAGCCCATGAACTGGCAGAGTCGATCCTGCTGCACAACGGTTTCAACGCGGCGCACGCCGCAGCCGTGACGGCCACGGTGGTCGCCGGGGAGCGCGATGGCTGCGCCTCCCATGGGCTGTACCGGGTGATCGGCTGTGTGAACTCGCTCAAGGCCGGCAAGGTGTCGGCGGCGGCCGAGCCGCAGGTGATCGACCAGGCGCCCTCGATCGTGCGTGTGGATGCTGCTGGCGGCTTCTCGCAGCTGGCGTTCCAGGCCGGCTTGCCGATGCTGCAGGCCAAGGCCCGCAGCAACGGCATCGCGGCCCTGGCCATCAACCACTGCGTGCACTTTTCG
Source organism: Pseudomonas sp. PS01300 (assembly GCF_029960155.1). Taxonomy (NCBI): domain Bacteria; kingdom Pseudomonadati; phylum Pseudomonadota; class Gammaproteobacteria; order Pseudomonadales; family Pseudomonadaceae; genus Pseudomonas; species Pseudomonas sp. PS01300. Next base: position 8,857 of record NZ_JASCPN010000093.1, read on the forward strand.
GCGTTGTGGGTCGAGATCGAACAACTGACCGAGGCCGGCCTGGTGGCGCTGGCGTGCAACCCCAGCCATGCCTGGGTGGCGCCGGCCGGGGGCAGCCAGCCGGTGTTCGGCACCAACCCCATCGCGTTCGGCTGGCCGCGTGCGGGCGCCAACCCGTTCGTGTTCGACTTTGCCACCAGCGCGATTGCGCGCGGCGACATCGAGCTGCATCGGCGCGCCGGCAAGGCCATCCCCGAAGGCTGGGGCGTGGATGCCCAGGGGCAGCCGAGCACCGACCCGAACGTGGTGCTCGACAGTGGCGCGATGCTCACCTTTGGTGGGCACAAGGGTTCGGCGCTGGCGGCGATGGTCGAGCTGATTGCCGGGCCGCTGATCGGCGACCTGACCAGTGCCGAGTCGCTGGCCTATGACGCGGGCAGCAAGTCCTCGCCGTACCATGGCGAGCTGATCCTCGCGCTGGATCCGCAGCGGTTTCTGGGGGCGGGCGCCGAGGCGCACCTGGCGCGGGCGGAGGCGGTGTTTGCGGGCATCGAGGGGCAGGGTGCGCGGCTGCCGTCACAGCGCCGCTTCGAGGCGCGCAAGCGCAGCCTGGAGGAAGGCGTGCAGATCCCCGAGGCGCTGTACAACGACCTCAAGGCATTGCTGAACTGAAACCCCATCGCGGGCCAAGCCCGCTCCCGCAGGGGCTCCACTGACCATGAACACAGTGGTGTACCTGTGGGAGCGGGCTTGACCCGCGATGGGCTGCAAAGCAGCCCCAAATCAGTCAGAGCGGTTCGCGACTGCTACAACCCTCCACCAACCGCACAATCCCCAACGGGTTGCCATCCTGCAACGCCGCCGGCAGCAGATCATCCGGGCAGTTCTGGTAACACACCGGCCGCAGGAACCGATCGATCGCCAGGCTCCCCACCGACGTCCCCCGCGCATCCGAGGTGGCCGGGTAGGGCCCGCCATGCACCATCGCATCGCACACTTCAACACCGGTCGGGTAGCCGTTGAACAGCACCCGCCCAACCTTCTGCTCCAGCAGCGGCAGCACCTGGGCAAACTGCGCCAGGTCGTCGGCTTCTGCAATCAGGGTGGCGGTCAACTGCCCATGCAGGCTCGCCAGCGCGCTGTGCAACTGATCCGCATCGGCCACTTCCACCACCACCGTGGTCGGCCCGAACACCTCCTCCTGCAACAGCGCATCACCGTCGAGCAGCAAGCTCACATCTGCCTTGAACAGCTGCGGCTGCGCCTGGTTGCCCTGTTGTTCACGGCCCGCCAGGTGGCTCACCCCAGGGTGCGCCTGCAACGCCTGTACGCCCCTGGCATAACTGCGCAGGGTGCCGGCATTGAGCATGGTCTGCGCCGGCTGCTCGCCCAGCGTCGCCGCCAATTGCGCAACAAACGCCGAAAACTGCGGCGAGCGCAGCCCGATCACCAGCCCGGGGTTGGTACAGAACTGCCCGCAGCCCATCACCACCGACGCCGCCAGCTCTGTGGCGATTTTCTCGCTGCGCACCTGCAGCGCCTGCGGCAGCACCAGCACCGGGTTGATGCTGCTCATTTCGGCAAACACCGGGATCGGCTGCGCCCGCGCCGCCGCCATGTCGCACAGCGCGCGCCCGCCCTTGAGCGAGCCGGTAAAGCCCACGGCCTGGATCGCCGGGTGCTTGACCAGCGCCTCGCCCACCCCGGCGCCGTAGATCATGTTGAACACGCCCTCGGGCATGCCGGTGCGCTCGGCGGCGCGAATGATCGCGTTGGCCACGTGCTCGGCCGTGGCCATGTGCCCGCTGTGGGCCTTGAACACCACCGGGCAGCCGGCCGCCAGCGCCGCTGCGGTATCGCCCCCGGCGGTGGAGAACGCCAGCGGAAAGTTGCTGGCGCCGAACACCGCCACCGGCCCCACGCCGATACGGTACTGGCGCAGATCCACCCGTGGCAGCGGCTGGCGCTCGGGCAATGCGCGGTCGATGCGTGCACCGTAGAAGTCGCCCCGGCGCAGCACCTGGGCAAACAGGCGCATCTGCCCGCTGGTGCGGCCGCGCTCGCCCTTGATCCGTGCCGTGGGCAAGGCCGTTTCGCGGGTTACCAGCGCGACGAAGTCATCGTCCAGCGCGTCCAGCTGCTCGGCTATGGCCTCCAGAAACTCCGCCCGGCGCCCGGCCGGCAGGTTGCGAAACGTCGGGTAGGCCGCCGCTGCGGCGCGGGCGGCAGCGTCCACTTCCTCGGCGGTGGCCTGGGTGAAACGGTACGGCAGGGCGTCGCCGGTGGTGGCGTCATGGCTGTGCAGGGTGATGCTGCCGGCGGCGCTGCGCGCACCGCCGATGTAGTTGTGGCCGATGATCTCGGTCATGCAGACCTCCTGTTGAAAGGGTTGGGCTCAGGCCAGCGAGTTGCCGCGAGCGCTGGCGGTGTCGGTGCTGGCGGCAACCCGCTCGGCCGACTCGGCGTCGACCAGGTGCAGCGACTTGCCACGGGTTTCACGGGTCAGGCCGACGGCGACGATGGAAATCGCCGCGGCGCCCACCAGGTACCAGGCAATCGGCGTCGAGCTGTTGTACTTGTTGAGCAGGGTGATGGCGATCAGCGGTGCCAGGGAGCCGGCGAAAATCGGCGCCACCTGATAGCACAGCGACAAGGCGGTGTAGCGCACATGGGTGGGGAACATCTCGGCCATCAGCGCCGAGTAGGGCGCATAGGTCATCGACTCGATGGCCAGGCCCAGGGTGATCGCCGCCATGATCAGCCAGTTGTTGCCGGTGTCCATCATCGGGAAGCCGACGAAGCCCCAGAACGCGGTCAGCACCGCACCGGTCAGGTACACCGGCTTGCGCCCCACCAGGTCGGACAGGTAGCCCATCAGCGGGATCAGGAAGAAGTGCAGCAGGTGCGCGCCGAACATCAGCAGCAGAATCTGCGAGGTGTCCTTGTGCACCACCAGCTTGAGGTAGGTGATCGAGAAGGTCACCACGGTGTAGTACAGGATGTTCTCGGCAAACCGCGCACCGATGCCCACCAGTACCGAACGCCAGTGATGGCGCAGCACTTCCACCACACCCAGTTGCTGCACCTTGTGCTGCGCCTGGCGGGCCTGGGCCTGCTTGAAGATCGGGGCATCATCCACGCTGGTGCGGATCCAGTAGCCGATCAGTACCACCAGTGCCGACAGCCAGAACGCCACGCGCCAGCCCCAGGCCAGGAACTGCTCCTCGCTCAGGGTGCTCGACAGCGCCAGCAGCGCCACCGTGGCCAGCAGGTTGCCCGCCGGTACGCCGGCCTGCGGCCAGCTGGCCCAGAAGCCGCGTCGGTTGTCCGGGCAGTGCTCGGACACCAGCAGAATCGCGCCGCCCCATTCGCCGCCAAAGGCGAACCCCTGGATCAGGCGCAGCAGCACCAGCAGGATGGGCGCGGCGTAGCCGATGCTGTCGAAACCGGGCAGGCAGCCCATCAGAAAGGTGGTGATGCCGACCACCACCAGGCTCAGTTGCAACAGGCGCTTGCGCCCGAACTTGTCGCCATAGTGGCCGAACACCAGGCCGCCCAGCGGGCGGGCCAGAAAACCTACGGCGTAAAGGGCGAAGGCGGCGATGATGCCGTCGATGGGGCTGTCGGTCTGGCGAAAGAACAACTGGCCGAACACCAGTGCCGAGGCCGTACCGTAGAGAAAGAATTCATACCATTCGGCGACGGTACCGGCCATGGCGGCCGCTACCACACGCTTGAGGCCCGCCGGGGCGGTGGTTGCGCGGGGAGAGGGGTGTGCAGTGCTCATGCTGGCGTTTCCTGTGCAGGCGCAAGACAGAAAAACAGGCGCGCCGGGTGGGCCCCGCAGAGAGGCCCGCCCGGCACTCACTCAGAGGCCGACATCCGGCAGTTCGGGGCGGTTGGCCAGGGCCTTGGCCATGATCTGCTCGACGAACTCGCGGTCGTCCTTTGGCAGGGCCAGGCGCGGTGGACGGGTCAGCGCGCTGCCGCGACCGGCAATGGCTTCACACAGCTTGATGCACTGCACCAGGTCGGCGCGGGCATCCAGGTGCAGGATCGGCATCAGCCACTCGTAGATCGGCATGGCCTCGGCAAAGCGTCCGGCCTTGGCCAGGCGGAAGATCGTCTCGCCCTCCTTGGGGAACACGTTGGACATGCCCGACACCCAGCCCTCGGCGCCCACCGCGATGCTTTCGAGCACCACGTCGTCGAGGCCGGCGAACAGCACGAAGCGGTCACCCACCTCGTTGCGCACGTCGATGAAGCGGCGGGTGTCGCCGGAGGAATCCTTGAAGCACACCACGTTGTCGCAGTCGGCCAGGGAAATCAGGATGTCCGGGGTCACGTCGTTTTTGTAGATCGGCGGGTTGTTGTAGACCATCAGCGGCACGTCGGCATGCTTGGCCACGTAACGGTAGTGCTCGGCGGTCTCGAACGGCTTGGAGCCGTACACCAGCGCCGGCATCAGCATCACCCCGTCCACGCCCACCTTGCGCACCGCGTTGGCCACCTTGGCGGCCTGCACGCTGGTGAACTCGGCCACGCCGCAGATCACCGGCACACGCCCACGCGAGGCATCCACCGCCACTTCGGTCACGGCAATCTTTTCTTCGGTCGTCAGCGAGGTGTTCTCGCCCACCGAGCCGCACACCACCAGGCCCGACACGCCGTCGCGGATCACGTTGGAAATCACCTGGTGGGTTTTTTCCAGGTTGATGGAGAAGTCGTCGTTGAATTGGGTGGTGACCGCAGGGAACACGCCACTCCAGTTGATGCGCTTGCTCATTGGTTGTCTCCGGTGGTTGTTAGTATTTCGTATACGATATTTTATGTGTGTGGAGCAGACCAGCGTTATTTCGGGGTTTTTGCTGGTCTTTTTGCTTAGGGTTTGTGAATCAAGGGCTTAGCGATCAGGCGCCGGGCCAGGTGTCCGACAGTCGGTAGCCTTGTGGCCACGGGTCGGCGGGGTCGAGCAGCAACTGATGGGTACCGGTGATCCAGGCACGCCCCGAAATGCACGGGTAGATGGCGGCGCGCCCGGCCACTTCGGTCAGCGAATCGATGCGACAGTGGAACTCCGAGCCCAGGATCGAGCGGCCGATGAAGCGTTCGCCCACCTGCATCAGGCCCTTGGCCTGCAACACTGCCATGCGCGCCGAACAGCCGGTGCCGGTGGGGGAGCGGTCGATCTTGCCGGGCTGGATCACCACCGCGTTGGCACCGGTGGCCACGCCATTCTCCATCACGATGGGCGCGGCGATCTGGCAGAACGAGATATGCGACCAGCCGGGGTTGAGCGGGTGCACAAAACCCAGTTGTTCGTTGGCGGCGCGGGTGATCTTCAGGCCCACCTCCACCAGGTCGGCGGCCTCGTCGGGGCGAATGGCAAAGCCCAGGCGCTGGGCATCGACAATCGCGAAACTGTCGCCGCCATAGGCGGTGTCGACCTGCAGCGAGCCCACGCCCTCGACCTCGATCCAGGCGTCCAGGCGGTCGGCGAAGGAGGGCACGTTCCTGACCTCCACGCGCTGCACCTTGCCGTCCCGGCATTCGGCCACGGCCTCGATCAGGCCGCCGGGGGCTTCGAGCACCAGGCGGGTCTGCGGCTCGGTCATCGGCAGGATGCCGCTGTCGAGCAACACCGTGGCCACGCACAGCGAGTTGGAGCCGGACATCGGCGGGGTGTCGGCCGGCTCCATGATGATCCAGCCCATCTGCGCGGCCGGGTTCTTGGGCGGCACCAGCAGGTTGACGTGGCGGAACACGCCGCCACGCGGTTCGTTGAGCACGAAATTGCGCAGGGTGTCGTCCTGCGCGATCCAGCGCGACTGTTCCCACAGGGTGTCGCCCGGTGGCGGCGCGACGCCACCGACAATCACATCGCCGACCTCGCCTTCGGCGTGGCAGCTGACTACATGAATCACCTTTGATGAACGCATTGCCTGGCTCCTGATTGATTGGGGCTGCTGCGCAGCCCATCGCGGGTCAAGCCCGCTCCCACAGGGTATGGGCTGATCTGTGTGGGAGCGGGCTTGACC
>NZ_JASCPN010000094.1:0-12202 GCF_029960155.1 Pseudomonas sp. PS01300
GCCAGCAGCCAGCCCGGGCGCGGCGGCCCGCCCGGCGCACGGGCCAGCGGCGGGGCGCCGCCTGCCGCCTGCCAGGCGCACTCGGGGCGGTGGTCGGCAAAAGCCTGCACAGCCCGCACGCTCTCATCGCCCAGGCGTGCACGCAAACGCTCGCGCAGTTGCTCCCAGCCCTGTTGCTGCTGGGGCCGCGCATTGAACAGCTCGCCCGGTTGCGGCACGAACGCCGGCAGGTCGTCGGCCACCAGGCGCACGCTGCGCACCGGTGCGGGCAGGCTCAACTGCTCCAGGCGCCCGCGTGCCAGCTCGAACAGCATGCCCGCCTCGCGTTCGGCGGCCAGCAGGCCGACCACCACCGGCGTGGCGACGCCCCGGGCATGTTCCAGGTGCAGGGTAAAACGCTGCACGCCGCCGTCACGGCTGGCCAGGAACGCCGCCAGGTCGGCAATCAGCCGGCGCAACGGAAACAACAGCGCCTGGTGCGACTCCACATCGAAGTTGAGTTCCAGGCGCGCCTCGAACCGGTCCGGCGGCCGGTAGCACGCCAGCGCCATGGGGCGCAGGCCCAGCAGGCGATCCAGGTGCACCTGCACGCTGGCGGCAAAACGCCTGGCCAGGGTATCGCGCGGCAACCCCAGCACCTGCCCAAGGTCGCGCAGGCCCATGCGCGACAAGGCCGTGGCGGCCTCCACCGGCAGGCCGATGCGGTCCACGGGCATCTGCGCAAGGGCGGCGCGGGTGGCCTGGGGGTCGTTCAGCGCCAGCCCGTCATGGGCGTTGGCCAGCATGCGCGCCGCCACCGGGTTGCTGGCCAGCACGATGCGATGACGCAGCCCCAGCTCGCCCAGCTCCTTGCGCAGGCGAGCCTCGAACAGCGGCCAGGGCCCGAACAGGCCCAGGCTGGATTCGACTTCGAGCAACACGGTGCGTGGGTAATGCAGGCTGACCTGCGAACTGAACTGGTAGGCCCAGGCGGCCAGCAATTGCTGCAACTGCTCGACCGCCGCCGGGTCATGCTCGACGCAGGTAAAACTGCTGGCCAGCGCCTGCGCGGTGCTCAGGCTCTGCCCGGCGCGCAGCCCCAGGGCCCGGGCCGCCGGGTTGACCGCCTGCAACACGCGCCGCTGCGCCGGGCCGCTGAGCAGCACCAGCGGTGCCTGGGGGTCGTCGCGACCGCGCAGCACGCTGTCGAGTGCCAGTTGCGGCAGCAGGATGCAGGCCCACAGCATCGCCCATCACCCTCGCCCGGCCATGGCGATCGGGGTGGCCGGGGCCAGCCCGCCACGGCACTTGAGCACCCGCCACTGCGCCGGGTGCAGGTCGACGGCAATGCGCAGCGCAGCCGGCGACGGGTTGAGTGCCGCCTGCTGCGGGCGGCAGGCAAAGGCCAGGGTCTGGCCGGTTTCGGCAGCCACCTGCAGGCGGCGCAGGGCGCGGTCGTCGACCTGCTGCGGCCAGCACAGCACCGCGCCGCAACTGCCCGAGCGCAGGCACTGCTCGGCGGCCCACAGGGCCTCGACGCGGGAGGCCTGGATCAGCGACAGCCAGCGCAGGTCGACACCGGCTGCCAGCCAGGCGGGCGGGTACGGAATGAACGGCGGCGCCACCAGCACCACCCGTTCGCCGCTGGCAGTCAGGCGCGCCAGGCTCGGCCAGAGCAGGTGCAGCTCGCCGGCGCCCTCGGCAGCCAGCAGCAGTTCGCTGAGCGCACCCGGTGGCCAGCCGCCGCCGGGCAGCACCGCGTCCAGCGCGGCATGCCCGGTGGGTTGCAGGCCCCGGGGCTGGGCCAGCGGGCGCCCCTTCCAGACCCGACGCTCGTCGAGCAGCCCGTCGAGGCTGACCACCGCGCCCATCAGTCGCGCCTCAACAGGCCGCAGAACACCCCTTCGATCACGAAGTCGCGTTCGGGCCCCACGTCTATCGGTGCATAGGCCGGGTTGCGCGGCAGCAGGCGGTAGTGCGCGCCTGCGCGCTGGAAGCGCTTGATGGTGACCTCCCCATCGAGCCGGGCCACCACGATCTGCCCGTCGCGGGCATCGGGCTGCTGGTGAATGCCCACCAGGTCGCCGTCGAAGATACCGTCGTCGATCATCGAGTCGCCGCGCACCTTCAGCAGGTAGGTGGGGGTACGGCTGAACAGGTGCGCATCGAGCATCAGCTGTTCGTGGATGTCCACGTCGGGCCCGATCGGGCGGCCGGCGGCCACCTGGCCCAGTACCGGGATCTCCAGCACCTCGGGGCGGCGCAGCGCACCGGCCAGGCGGATGCTGCGCGCCTGGTTGGGGGTGACCTCGATGAAGCCGGCCTCGCACAGCGCCTGGATGTGCTTGCGCGCCACGCTGCGCGAGGCAAAACCGAAGGCCTGGGCGATGTCGGCCAGGCTCGGGGGCTGCCCTTGCTGCGCGATGCGGTCGCGGATGAAGGTCAGGATGGCGGCACGTTTGGGCGATAGTCTGTTCATGGAGCACATTTGTACTCTTTTCGGGTTTATCTGACCAGCCCCGCTGATCGCCACGGCAAAATGGTTATGATGGCCCGCCGTGCAATGGAAACCGCGCCCCATGCTTGAAGCCCTGCTGTTCGACCTCGATGGCACCCTGACCGACACCGATACCCTGCATTTGCAGGCACTGCAGCAGTTGCTGCGTGAGCAGGGCCGCGAACTGAGCGAGGCCGAGTTCGACGCCCACGTCAGTGGCCGGGCCAACGCCGACATGTGCCGCTACCTGTTCCCCGGGCGCCCGGTGGCCGAGCATGAGGCATTCGCCGACCGCAAGGAGGCGCGCTTTCGTGCGCTGTCGCCGACCTTGCAGCCCACTGCCGGCCTCGAACGCCTGCTGGCGCATGCCGAGCGCCGCGGCATCGGCATGGCCGTGGTCACCAATGCGCCACGGGCCAATGCGCAGCACATGCTGGCAGCCATGGGCCTGGCCGAGCGCTTCGAGCATGTGCTGGTGGCCGAGGAACTGGCACGGGCCAAGCCCGATCCCCTGCCCTACCTCACCGGCCTGGAGCGCCTGGGGGCCAGGGCAGACCATGCGCTGGCGTTCGAGGATTCGGTGCCGGGCGTGACGGCAGCGAGCCGCGCGGGGATCCTTACCGTGGGCCTGTCGACCAGCCAGGCGCCGCAGGTACTGCTGGAGGCCGGTGCGCAGCTGGTGGTGAAGAATTTCGACGATGAGCGCCTGTGGCAACTGATTGCGCAGATGAGCGGCTGAAGACCCACCGCGCCGGTTTCGCCAGCCGGGCTGGCACGTGCACCATCGGGGGTCACCTTCGAGCGGTGCACGCTCGCTGTCGGTGCACCCCTGTGCCGGCCAATTCACAAAACATGACCAACGGGTCACATTTATCCCGCCCCTCTCCTACACTGTTCAATCGACCTGATACCGTCCGGAAAACTCGATCGAAAATAGTCGAAACTTCTGCAAACCCGGTAGGTCAGCAACTAAGTAGGCCAACGACTCTGGTTACCCAGGCGCAGCCCACCCCCCACTCGTCAGCACGCCATCGGCAGGAGCGCCGGCTGGCGTAGCGCTTGCACGTGTGTCCGGGGCGTTTCACCGCATCACATGACATAGCGAGAACAACAGTACAGACATGCAGCGGGTGGGATACGCCCGCAGAACAAGGGACGGAGACAAGTATGATCAGCGCCGCTGTCGAACCTCATGCAGAACATTTCAACCCGGATACCAGCGCGCAGGTGCGTGCTGCCCAGATCGTCACGACAGCCAAGGCCCCTGCCCTCGATACCCGGCGCAACCCGAACAAGCGCAAGGTGCTGTTCGTGACCTCGGAAATCGCCGACCTGGTCAAGACCGGCGGCCTGGGCGACGTCTCCGCCGCCCTGCCCCGCGCCATGCGCCACCTGCACGATGTACGCGTGCTGATCCCCGGCTACCCGCAGGTACTCGAAAGCGACAACCCGATCCACCTGGTGGGCGAGCTGGGCGGCCATGCCGCACTGCCCCCGTGCAAGATCGGGCGCATGGACCTGGCCGACGGCCTGGTCATCTATGTACTGATCTGCCCCGAGCTGTACCAGCGCGAAGGCACCCCCTACGGCGCCAACAATGGCCGTGACTGGCCCGACAACCATATCCGCTTCGCCCGCCTGGGCCTGGCCGCCGCCGAAATCGCCGCGGGCGAGGGCATGGTGCACTGGAAGCCCGATCTGGTGCACGCCCACGACTGGCCTGCCGGCCTGGCCCCGGCCTACATGCACTGGCGCGGCCTGAACACCCCCACCCTGTTCACCATCCACAACCTGGCCTACCAGGGTGTGGTCAGCCGCGGCTGCTGCCCGGAACTGGCGATTCCCGAACACGCCCTGCAACAGGAAGGCATGGAGTTCTACGGCAAGCTATCGTTTCTCAAGGCCGGCCTGGCCTACTCCAGCCACATCACCACGGTCAGCGCCACCTATGCCCGGGAAATCACCACCCCGGCCTTCGGCTGCGGGCTCGACGGTTTTCTTGGCAGCAAGGCGCAGCAGGGCCTGCTCAGCGGCATCCCCAACGGCATCGACGAAAGCTGGGATTCGGCCACCGACACCCACCTGACCCACCGCTTCAGCATCAACGACTGGGAAGGCAAGGCGGCCAACAGCAGCCAGGTGCGCGAGCTGTTCGAGCTGGAGCCCTCCACCGGCCCGCTGTTCGCCGTGGTCTCGCGCCTGGTGTACCAGAAGGGCCTGGACCTGACCCTGGGGGTGGCCGAGTACATCGTCGAACAGGGCGGCCAGATCGCCATCATCGGCCGCGGCGAACCGGAGGAAGAACAAGCCATGCGCGAGCTGGCCAGCCGCTTCCCGGGCCGCGTGGGGGTGCGCATCGGCTTCAACGAGACCGACGCACGGCGCATGTTCGCCGGCAGCGACTTTCTGCTGATGCCCTCGCGCTACGAGCCCTGCGGCCTGAGCCAGATGTACGCGCAGCGCTTCGGATCGCTGCCGGTGGCGCGCAACACCGGCGGCCTGGCCGACACCATCGAGAATGGCGTCACCGGCTTTCTGTTCGACGAATCGAGCGTGGAGAGCTACCGCGAAGCACTCTCGCGGGCCTTCTACGTATACGGCAAGAAACACCTGCTCAATGCCATGCGCTGCCTGGCCATGACCCAGCCATTCAACTGGTGTCAGGCCGTGGAACCCTATGCCCACCTGTACGAGGAACTGGTGACGCGCGCCACGCTCAACGCAGGCTGAGGAGAACTGCCGTATGCCCTTCAGGTCACAGGAACACGCGACCCACGGGGCCGTGATGCTGGACAGCCACACCACCCGCTTCGCCCTCTGGGCGCCCGATGCCCGGCAGGTGGAGGTGGAATGTGAAAACGCCGCCCCGCAACCCATGCAGCGTAGTGACGACGGCTGGTTCGTGCTGCGCCTGCCCTGCCCGGCCGGTACGCGCTATCGCTACCGTATCGACGGCGACCTGTCGGTCGCCGACCCGGCCAGCCGTGCCCAGCCCGACGGCGTGCACGGCCCCAGCCAGGTGCTGGGCACCGAATATGCCTGGCAACACCCCGACTGGCAGGGCCGCCCGTGGCACGAGGCAGTCATCTATGAAGTGCACGTGGGCCTGCTGGGCGGTTACGCCGGCGTGGCCAGGCACCTGCCGCGCCTGGCCGCACTGGGCGTGACCGCCATCGAGCTGATGCCCATCGGGCAGTTTCCCGGCCAGCGCAACTGGGGCTATGACGGCGTGCTGCCGTTCGCCCCGCAAGCGAGCTATGGCACCGCGCAGCAACTCAAGGCGCTGATCGACCAGGCCCACGCGCTGGGGCTGATGGTGCTGCTGGATGTGGTGTACAACCACTTCGGCCCCGACGGCAATTACCTGCACCGTTATGCCCAGGGCTTCTTTCGCGAAGACCGGCATACGCCCTGGGGCGCGGCCATCGATTTTCGCCGCCGCCAGGTGCGCGACTTCTTCATCGAGAACGCCCTGATGTGGCTGCACGACTACCGCTTCGACGGCCTGCGCCTGGATGCGGTGCACGCCATCGACGACCCTGATTTTCTGCATGAGCTGGCCCGCCGCGTGCGCGCCAGCACCGCACCGGGCCGGCAGGTGTGGCTCACCCTCGAGAACGAGCGCAACCAGGCGCACCTGCTCCAGGAGGGCTACGACGCCCAGTGGAACGACGATGGCCACAACGCCCTGCACGTGCTGCTGACCGGCGAGCAGGAAGGCTACTACGTCGATTACCGCGAGGCGCCGCTGAACAAGCTGGCGCGTTGCCTGAGCCAGGGGTTCGTGTTCCAGGGCCAGCCGGACCGCAACGGCGAACCGCGTGGCGAAGCCAGCGGCCACCTGCCGCCCAGTGCCTTCGTGCTGTTTCTGCAGAACCATGACCAGATCGGCAACCGCGCGCTGGGCGAGCGGCTCGAGCGCCTGTGCCCGCCCCAGGCCCTGCGCGCCGCCACCGGGCTGCTGTTGCTGGCACCGATGATCCCGCTGCTGTTCATGGGCGATGACTGGGGGTGCCGCCAGCCCTTCCTGTTCTTCACCGATCACCACGACGACCTTGCCACCGCCGTGCGCGAAGGCCGACGCGCCGAGTTCAAGGGGTTCAAGGCCTTCGCCGACCCCGAGCAACGGGCGCGCATCCCCGACCCGAACGCCGCCCAGACCTTCCTCGACTCGCAACCGCAATGGGGCGAGGACAGCGAGCAGTGGGTGGCGCTGTACCGTCGCCTGCTGTACCTGCGCCACCAGCACATCATCCCGCGCCTGCCGGGCACCCGCGCCCTGGGCGCCCAGGTGGTCGACGGCCAGGGCGTGAGCGCCCGCTGGCAACTGGGCGATGGCAGCGAGCTGCGCATCGACCTCAACCTCGGCCAGCAGCCACTGGCCCTGGACCTGCCGGCCCGCGAGCGGCACCTGTTCGAAAGTTGCGAACTGCCCCCGGGCCCACCCTGCCTGCCGCCGTTGAGCTGCGTGGTGAGCCTGACCCCTTCCTGCCCCACGGAGCCTGTGCATGCCTGACCTACCCTTGCTGCAACTGGCCGAACGCGCTGGCCTGGCGGTGGACTGGATCGACGCCAACGGGCGCGCCCAGCGTGTCAGCGAACCGGTCCTGCGGCGCATCCTGGCCGCCCTTGGCCACCCGGCCGCCGACGACATCGCCATCGCCAACAGCCTCAAGGCCCTGGAAAAAGCCCACGATTCCCGTCACCTGCCGCCACTGCTGACGGTCGACCAGCACCAGCCGCTGGACCTGTCGCGCTACTTCGCGGCCAACAGCCGCTGCGAGGTGCAGCACGAGGACGGCACCCGCCAGCAGCTGCAGCTGGATGCCCAGGCCCTGCTGCCGCCAGGGCTGCCACTGGGGTATCACCAGCTGCATATCGACGCCACCACCTTCACCCTGGCCGTGGCCCCGGCGCAGTGCTACAGCCTGGCCGATGCGCTGGGCACCCCGCACCCACGGTGCTGGGGCCTGAGTGCCCAGCTGTACAGCCTGCGCCGCCCGGGCGACGGCGGGCTGGGCGACTGCCTGGCACTGGAGGGCCTGGCACGCAGCGCCGCCGAGCGTGGCGCCACGGCCCTGGCCATCAGCCCGGTGCACGCCATGTTCACCCGCAACCACCCCAGCTACAGCCCCTATTCGCCGTCCAGCCGGCTGTTTCTGAACAGCCTGTATGCCAGCCCCCAGGCGGTGATCGACGAGCGCACGGTGCGCATCACGGTCCAGGCCCTGGGCCTTGAGGCCCAGCTCGAACAGCTCGAAGGCCTGCCGTTGATCGACTGGCCACGGGCGGCCGGGGCACGCCAGCAGATATTGCAGGCGCTGTACCAGGGCTTTATCAAGGGCGAGCAACCGCAGCGCGCCGACTTCGACAGCTTTCGCCACGCCGGCGGCCAGGCGCTGGAAGACCACTGCCGCTTCGAAGCGCTGCTCGATGCCGCCGCCGAACGCGGCGAAAGCCAGGACTGGCGCCAGTGGCCGGCCGCCTGGCTCGACCCGCGCAGCGCCGAGATTGCCGCGTTTGCCGCCGACCACGTCGAGCAGATCGGCTTCTATGCCTTCTGCCAGTGGCTGATCGCGCGCAGCCTGGAGCGTGCCCAGGAAGCGGCGCGCGGCAGCGGCATGGCGGTGGGCCTGATCGCCGACCTGGCGGTGGGGGCCGACGGTACCGGCAGCCAGGCCTGGAGCCGCCAGGACGAGCTGCTGGCCGAGCTGCACGTCGGCGCCCCGCCCGACATCCTCAACCGATCAGGGCAAAGCTGGGGCATCTGCGCATTCTCCCCCGAGGGCCTGCGCCGCAACGGCTACCGCGCCTTCATCGAGATGCTGCGGGCCAACTTCGCCCACGCCGGGGGCCTGCGCATCGACCATGTGATGGGCCTGCAGCGCCTGTGGCTGATCCCCCAGGGCGCCGCCCCCAGCGAAGGCGCCTACCTGCACTACCCACTGGACGACCTGCTGCGCCTGCTGGCCCTGGAGTCGGTGCGCCACAAGGCCATCGTGCTCGGCGAAGACCTGGGCACGGTGCCCGAAGGCCTGCGCGAAAAGCTCGCGGCCCGCGCGATCCTGGGCATGCGTGTGCTGCTGTTCGAGCAGGACCCGCCCGGGCAGTTCACCCCCATCCTCGACTGGCCCGACAACGCCCTGGCCACCACCAGCACCCACGACCTGCCCCCGCTGGCAGGCTGGCTGCAGGCTCGCGACATCGACTGGGGCCAGCGCCTGGGGGCGATCGACGCGATCACCGAGCGCGACTGGCGCGACAGCCGCCAGCATGAAATCCAGGGCCTGCGTCGCCTGCTGCACAGCAGCTACGGCGACACCAGCAGCGAAGCCGACACCCTGATCGACGCCAGCCTGCGCCTGCTCGGGCATACCCGCGCGCCGCTGGTGCTGGTACCGCTGGAAGACCTGCTGGGCGTGGACGAACAACCCAACCTGCCCGGCACCGTCGACACCCACCCCAACTGGCGCCGCCGCTTCGCGTTGCCCGCCGCACAGCTGCTGGACGACAGCGATGCGGCGCGACGCCTCGAGCTGCTGGCCCAGGCCCGTGAACAAGCCTTCGAGCGTGACCGATGAACAGCCTCACCGCCACACTGCGCCTGCAATTTCATGCCGACTTCAGCCTCGACGATGCGGTGCCGCTGGTGCCCTACTTCGCCCGGCTGGGCATCAGCCACCTGTACGCCTCGCCCCTGTTGCAGGCGCGGCCCGGTTCGCGCCACGGCTACGACGTGGTCGACCCGACCCGGGTGAGCCCCGAACTGGGTGGCGAGGCGGCGCTGGAACGCCTGGTGGCCGCGCTGCGCCAGCACGGCATGGGCCTGATCCTGGACATCGTGTCCAACCACATGGCCGTGGGCGGCGCACACAACCCCTGGTGGCAGGACCTGCTGGCCTGGGGCCGGCGCAGCCCCTACGCCGAGTTCTTCGACATCCAGTGGCATTCGCCGGACCCGTTGCTCAAAGGCCAGTTGCTGTTGCCGTTCCTGGCCAGCGACTATGGCGCGGTGTTGCAGGCCGGGGAAATCCCGCTGCGTTTCGACGCCCGCCACGGGCGCTTTCACATCGAGCACCACGAGCACCGCTTCCCGATCAGCCCGCCGGACTATGCGCGCATCCTGTGCGTCAGCGGCCACCCCGAGCTGAGCGAGCTGGGGGCACGCTTTGCCGCCTTCGAGGGCCAGCGCCACGCCCCGGCCAACGTCGAGGCGGTGCACCAGGCCCTGGCCGAACTGGCCCGCGAGTCGCGCATCGGCCAGGCCATCGAACAGGTGCTGGCCGCCTTCGACGGGCGCACCCCCAGCGGTTTCGAGCACCTGCATCAACTGCTCGAACAGCAGCACTACCGCCTGGCCAGCTGGCGCACCGCCGGTGACGACATCAACTGGCGGCGCTTTTTCGACGTCAACGAGCTGGGCGGCCTGCGCGTGGAGCGCCCGGCGGTGTTCGAGGCCACCCATGCCAAGGTGTTCGAGCTGATCGAGCGCGGCCTGGTCGACGGCCTGCGCATCGACCACATCGACGGCCTGGCCGACCCACGCGGTTACTGCCGCAAGCTGCGCCGACGCGTCGACGGCCTGCTCCCACGCCGGCCGCTGAGCGCTGCGCTCGAGCACTTTCCGATCTACGTGGAGAAGATCCTCGGCCCCGGCGAGCGCCTGCACGACGACTGGCGGGTGGACGGCAGCACCGGCTACGAATTCATGAACCAGGTCTCGCTGCTGCAGCATGACCCGCAGGGCGAAGCCGAACTGACCGCGCTGTGGCACGACCTGAGCGAGCGCCCGGCGTTCGTCGAGGAACTGCGCCTGGCCCGCCAGCTGGTGCTCAATGCCAGCCTGGCCGGCGACTTCGAATCGGTGGCCCAGGCCCTGCTGCAGGTGGCGCGCAACGACATCATGAGCCGCGACCTGACCCTGGGCGCCATCCGCCGAGCGTTGCAGGCGCTGGTGGAGCACTACCCGGTGTACCGCACCTACATCAATGCCTGCGGGCGCCCGGCGATGGACGAGGGGTTCTTCCAGCAGGCCCTGGCCGATGCGCGTTCGAGCCTGGGCGAAGCCGACTGGCCGCTGCTGGACTACCTGCAGCGCTGGCTGGGCGGCCAGCCCTGGCGCGAGCTGGGCCCGGGGCGGGCGCGCAAGCAGTTGCGCCACGCCTGCGTGCGCTTCCAGCAGCTGACCTCGCCCACCGCCGCCAAGGCCGTCGAAGACACCGCCTTCTATCGCTCGGCGGTGCTGTTGTCGCGCAACGACGTGGGCTTCGACGCCGAGCGCTTCAGCGCGCCGGCCGAGGCCTTCCATGCCAGTTGCCAGCAACGCCTGGCGCACTTCCCCGACAACCTGCTGGCCACCGCCACCCATGACCACAAGCGTGGCGAAGACTGCCGCGCACGCCTGGCGGTGATCAGCGAACGCAGCCACTGGTTCTGCCAGCGCGTGGAGCTGTGGCGTGAACTGGCCTGGCCCCTGCGCACACAACTGGCCGATGGCGTGGCACCGAGTGCCGGTGATGAACTGCTGCTGTACCAGACCCTGCTCGGCAGTTGGCCGATGACGCTGCGCTGCGATGACACCCACGCCTTGCGCGGCTACGCCGAACGCCTGCGCCAATGGCAGCGCAAAGCCCTGCGCGAGGCCAAGCTGCGCAGCAGCTGGAGCGCCCCCAACGAGGTCTACGAGCAGGCCTGCGCACGCTTCATCGACGCCCTGCTGCTGGAGCCGCAATGCCAGCAGCTGCGCCAGTCGGTGGCCGAGGCGGCGCAGGCCCTGGCCTGCCCGGGCGCGCTCAACAGCCTGGTGCAGAGCCTGCTGCGCATGACCGTGCCGGGGGTGCCCGACCTGTACCAGGGCAACGAATGCTGGGACCTGAGCCTGGTCGACCCGGACAACCGCCGCGCGGTGGACTACGCCGCGCGCCGCCAGGCCCTGGACGACAGCCTGCCCCCCGCCGAACTGCTCGGGCACTGGCAGGACGGGCGGGTCAAGCAGGCCCTGATCGCCCAGGTGCTGGAGCAGCGCCGGGCCTACCCCGAGCTGTTTCGCCACGGCCGCTACCAACCTCTGGAGGTACGCGGCAAACACGCCGAGCGGGTGCTCGCCTTTGCCCGTATCGGCGAGGCGCAACGTGCGGTGGTGGTGGTGCCGCGGCTGGCCTCGGGCCTGCTGGGCAACGCCACGCAACCCTTGATCCCGGCACAGAACTGGGACGATACCCGTGTGCTTTTACCGTTCGCCTTGTGCGCTGCCAATTGCACGGGACTTTTCGCCCAGGGCGCAGTCACACCCTCTAACGAGCTGTGGCTGAGCACTGCGCTCAAAGCCTTCCCCGTCAATCTCTTCATAGAACAGACTGAGTCATCAGGAGCGTCGAGATGAGTGCTGAGGAAAAACGTATCCGCGAATTCGCCTACCAGATCTGGGAGTCGGAAGGTAAACCCGAAGGCCAGGAGGAGCGTCACTGGGAGATGGCACGCAAGTTGGCCGAAGCCGAGGCCATTGCGCCCAAGGCCGCCCCGCGCAAGCCCCGTACCACCCCGCCAGGCGCACCGCCGGTAGCCCCTGGCGCCAAGCCAAAGCCCGGCGCCGCCGCGTCCAAGGCCAAGCCGCCGGCCCCTGCGGCCAAGCCCGACCCGGCAAAGAAGCCGCGTACCGCGAAGAAGCCCGCCACGCCCTGACGCCGCCGTACCTTGCGTCACTACCGCCCCGGGGCAGCGCAACGC
>NZ_JASCPN010000095.1:0-11744 GCF_029960155.1 Pseudomonas sp. PS01300
TGCAGATCTACAACACAGAACGGCCCCATATGGCCCTGAAAAACAAAACGCCCGATGCGGTGCATCGGGCGTTTTGAGGCCTATCGGCCTACCTGAACAGGTGTAAACCTATTTCAGGACTAGACACGGTTAAAACCGGAACACTTCCATCTCGGTACGAATCGGTGTCGCCATCGGAATCTTCGGTTTCTCCGGTTCCTTGCGCACCTGCTGTACCGGCGTGGCCTTCTTCGGCTGTTCCTGCACGATCGGCGGCTGATTGGCCAACGGCTTCAACGCCACGCTCAACTGCTCGGCCAGACGCTGCAGCAGTTGCCCCTGCGCCTGTACCTGCGCCGCCGAGCTGCCTTCATGGGGCTGCTCGAAATGCACGATGCGGTTGTCACGCACCTGGCCACGACGATCAAGCAAGCGCCACTGGGCATCGAGGATCGCCGGCTGGCCAACGCCCGAGTCCAGGCGCGTGATCGACAGCAGCACCTGCACATCCGGGTTGAACCCGGTACTGGCCGGTGCCAGCACCACACGCTGGCTGTCCAGGCGCCAGGCCAGCTGGCGCACCAGCAACTGGTCGATGTCGGCCGACAGGCTGCCCGCCCAGCGACCATCGGTCGCTGCCGTCAGGCTGCCGTCACGCTGGCGTTGCAGCAGGGTTTCGCGTTGCAGGTAGTCGGCCACCGAGACCGGCCCCAGCACCACGGCCATGCCGTTGCTCTGGCCAGGTTGCCCCGGCTCGCCACTGTCGAGCTGATACAGCGCTACCGGCTGGTGCATGCTGCACCCGGCCAAGCCCAGCACGCCACTGAGCAGTAGAACAAATGGAAGGCGCAGAAAAGTCATCATCCCATCCAGGCGGCCGCCACACGGCTTGCCGCAGTGATACTCATGAATACGTCGGGCACACAGCTACGCTGGCACCACAAGGGGCCTATCATCCGCGAAAGTTCCGTGCGACTCCAGTGTTTAAGCCGCAAACGGTCACTAAAATACCCGTTTGCGGCCACCAGGTCGCTTATTCGACGTTTTCCACCAGCAGCGCATCGACCCGCTGGAAGCCGCGCGGCAGCTTGTTGCCACGCCGCCCACGCTCGCCCTTGTAGTGCTCCAGATCATCGCCCTTGAGCGACAGGGTACGCTTGCCGGCCTGCAATACAAGGGTCGAACCTTCGGGAATCACTGCCAGGTCGGTGACAAATTCTTCACGACTGGCCACGCGATCGCCCGGAATGCCGATGATCTTGTTGCCCTTGCCCTTGCCCAGCTGTGGCAGGTCACTGATCTTGAACACCAGCAGGCGCCCTTCGGTGGTCACCGCCGCCAGCCAGTCCTGCTCGCGGTTGCCCACCGGGCGCGGCAGGATCACCTTGGCGTTGTTCGGCAGGCTCAACAGGGCCTTGCCGGCCTTGTTCTTGGCCTGCAGGTCTTCGCCCTTGACCACGAAGCCGTAGCCGGCATCGGAGGCAATCACGTACAAGCCGTCATCCTCGGGCATCAGCACGCACTCGAACGAAGCACCGGGCGGCGGGGTCAGGCGACCGGTCAGCGGTTCACCCTGGCCCCGTGCCGACGGCAGCGTATGCGCCGGCACCGAGTAGCTGCGGCCGGTGGAGTCGATGAACACCGCGTACTGGTTCGAGCGCCCCGCGGCTGCGGTCTTGAAGCCGTCGCCGGCCTTGTACGAGAGCCCGGTGGCATCGATGTCGTGGCCCTTGGCCGAACGTACCCAGCCCTTCTCGGACAGCACCACCGTGACCTTTTCGTTGGGCAGCAGGTCGTGCTCGGTCATCGCACGGGCTTCGGCGCGCTCGACGATCGGCGAGCGACGGTCGTCGCCATAGGTTTCGGCGTCCTGCAGCAGTTCGGTGCGCACCAGTTTCTTGAGCTTGGCTTCGCTGCCCAGCAGCGCCAGCAACTTGGCCTGTTCCTTGAGCAGTTCGTCCTGCTCGTTGCGCAGCTTCATCTCTTCTAGACGGGCCAACTGGCGCAGCCGCGTGTCGAGAATGTAGTCGGCCTGGATCTCGCTCAATGCAAAGCGCTCGATCAACCTGGCCCGCGGGTGCTCCTCGGTACGGATGATGTGGATCACTTCATCCAGGTTGAGGTAGGCGATCAGCAAGCCGTCCAACAGGTGCAGGCGACGCTCCACCTTGTCCAGGCGGAACTGCAGGCGACGGCGCACGGTCTGCACGCGGAACTGCAGCCACTCGACCAGCAGCGTGCGCAGGTTCTTCAACTGCGGCTTGCCGTCCAGGCCGATGATGTTGATGTTGACCCGGTAGCTGGACTCAAGGTCGGTACTGGCGAACAGGTGCTGCATCAGCGCTTCGTGGTCGACGCGGCTGTGCACCGGGATGATCACGATGCGGCACGGGTTCTCGTGGTCCGATTCGTCACGCAGGTCGGCCACCTGCGGCGCCTTGGACGGCTTGGCCTGCATCATCGCGGCGATCTGTTCCAGCACCTTGGCGCCCGACACCTGGTGCGGCAGCGCGGTGACCACGATGTCGCCGTCCTCGATGTGGTACACGGCGCGCATGCGCACCGAGCCACGGCCGGTTTCGTAGATTTTCAGCAGGTCGGCGCGCGGGGTGATGATCTCTGCTTCGGTCGGGTAGTCCGGGCCCTGGATGTGCTCGCACAGCTGTTCGACCGTGGCCTTGGGCTCGTCGAGCAGGCGCACGCAGGCGGTGGCCACTTCGCGCAGATTGTGCGGCGGCACGTCGGTGGCCATGCCCACGGCGATACCGGTGGTGCCATTGAGCAGGATGTTCGGCAAACGTGCCGGCAACACCAGGGGCTCGTCGAGGGTACCGTCGAAGTTCGGGCCCCAGTCCGCAGTGCCCTGGCCCAGTTCGCTGAGCAGCACCTCGGAATAGCGCGACAGGCGCGCTTCGGTGTAGCGCATGGCCGCGAAGGATTTGGGATCGTCCGGCGCACCCCAGTTGCCCTGGCCGTCGACCAGGGTGTAGCGATAGCTGAAGGGCTGCGCCATCAGCACCATGGCTTCATAGCAGGCCGAATCGCCATGCGGGTGGAACTTGCCGAGCACGTCACCGACGGTACGCGCCGATTTCTTGTGCTTGGAATCGGCGTCCAGGCCCAGTTCGCTCATGGCGTAGACGATGCGTCGCTGCACCGGCTTCAAACCGTCGCCGATATGCGGCAGCGCACGGTCCATGATCACGTACATGGAATAGTTGAGGTAGGCCTGTTCGGTGAAGTCAGCCAGTGACCGGCGCTCTACGCCATCGAGGCTGAGATCAAGGGAGTCGCTCATGCGGGCCTCATCATTTCAAGGTCTGGCGCAGCAGCAAGGTGCCGCCGCGCTTGGTAAATTCGAGTCGTTTCAGGGCACTCATGCCCAGCAGTACCTGCTCGCCGTCCAGCCCCGGCACCACCAGGGCGCGTACGTCGCGCAGCAGAATATCGCCCAGTTGCAGGCTGTCGAGGCGGGTGCGATAGCCCTCGGTACGGCCATTGGCGGTGCTCAGGGTCACGGGCGCACCACGCTCCAGGCTGAACTGCCGGGCCAGGCTCTCGGGGATCGCCACGTCGGTGGCGCCAGTATCCAGCAGAAAATGCACGGCCTGGCCGTTGATCAGACCGTCGGCCACAAAATGCCCCTGGCCATTGCCCAGCAGCCGCACCTCGACATAGCCATCGCCGTGCTGCGAGCTGATCTGGCTGTTGGGGTTGGCCTGGCGCTGTTCCCAGTCGCCGAAAAAGCGCGTGGCCAGGAACAGGCCGGCCGCCCACGCCAGCACCAGCATCACCCGGCCGGCACGCTTGCCCGGTGCCTGGCTCACGGTTTGGCGCTCCAGCCGCCCTGGGGCGCTGCAAAGCGCCACACGATCGGGCGGTTTTCACCATCGGCGCGGCGACCGCCGTTGTTGTCCAGGCCTATCCAGGCACCCTTGGCATCGATCACCAGGGCCTCGGCCAGGCCGAACGGCTGCGAATACTGCCGCGATTCGATCAGGGCATCGGCAGCGAACGACCAGCAGCGCTCCACGCTTCCAGTGTCGGCATCACGCCGGCAGATACGGTAGGCGTTGCGCTCCAGGGTGAACAGCTTGCCTTCGAACAGCGCCAGGTCGGCAAAATCCCGGGGCCGCTCGCGGGCATTGGGCATCTGCGCAGGCTGCATCTCGGTGCCGGCCTCGCTGAGCAGCACGCAGCCATCACCGCAGTGCCAGGTGGTCTGCTGGCGATTGATCGAAATCAGCCCGCGGCGCTCGCGCTCGGCGGCCAGCCACAGGCGATCGCCGGCCGGGTTCACGGCGATGCCTTCGAACAATGCATTGAAGTGCAGCAGCATGCCGCTGGCGCGCGCCTGGCGGACCATGCTCGGGTCGATCTTCAGCCAGCTGGGGTCGCCTGCGACTGGTACCTTGAGCACCGCCACATGGGTTTCGCTGACCAGGTAGTGATTGCCTGCGGCATCGCAACTGATGCCTTCGAAATCCAGCTCGCCGCCGCGCACGTAGGACATTGCCCAGTTGCTCGAGCGCAGGCCCCAGGGCAGGCCGCTGTCCGGCACCGGCGGCACCTCCAGGCGAATACCTTCGGCCTGCCACACCGTCTGGGTGGTGTCCAGGCGGTACAGCAGGTCGTCGTCGCGGTCCGAGACGGTCCAGAGCTCGCCGTTGCACAGGGCCAGCCCCGACAGGTTGCCGCCACGCATGCCCTCTACCGGATGCTCGCTCTGCATCGCCAGCTCCGGCCAGGTTTCGGCCAGCGCCGGCACGCCCAGCAGTGACAACAGCGCTGCCAGGCACCGAGCGATCAAGCCAGTACCTCGGCCAGGTTGCCTTTGGACTCCAGCCAGCTCTTGCGGTCGCCCGCACGTTTCTTGGCCAGCAGCATGTCCATGATCTCGCGGGTGCCTTCGAGGTCTTCCAGGGTCAACTGCACCAGGCGCCGGGTGTTCGGGTCCATGGTGGTTTCACGCAGCTGCGGCGGGTTCATCTCGCCCAGGCCCTTGAATCGGGTGACCTGCGGCTTGCCGCGCTTCTTCTCGGCCACCAGGCGGTCGAGGATGCCGTCGCGCTCGGCCTCGTCCAGGGCGTAGTAGATCTCCTTGCCCAGGTCGATGCGGTACAGCGGCGGCATCGCCACGTACACGTGGCCGGCCTCCACCAGCGGGCGGAAGTGCTGCACGAACAGGGCGCAGAGCAAGGTGGCGATGTGCAGGCCGTCGGAGTCGGCGTCGGCCAGGATGCAGATCTTGCCGTAGCGCAGCTGGCTCATGTCGGTGGCACCGGGGTCGACGCCGATGGCCACCGCGATGTTGTGCACTTCCTGACTGGCCAGCACTTCGCCGCCGTCGACTTCCCAGGTGTTGAGGATCTTGCCGCGCAGCGGCAGGATGGCCTGGAACTCCTTGTCGCGCGCCTGCTTGGCCGAACCACCGGCCGAGTCACCCTCGACCAGGAACAGCTCGGCGCGCATCGGGTCCTGCCCGGCGCAGTCGGCCAGCTTGCCCGGCAGTGCCGGGCCCTGGGTCACGCGCTTGCGCTCGACCTTCTTGCTGGCCTTGAGCCGGCGCCCGGCGTTGTTGATCGCCAGTTCCGCCAGTTGCATGCCCACTTCGGGGTGGGCATTGAGCCACAGGCTGAAGGCATCCTTGACCACGCCGGAAACGAATGCGGCGGCCTCGCGGGACGACAGGCGCTCCTTGGTCTGGCCGGAGAACTGCGGCTCCTGCATCTTCATCGAGAGCACGAAGCTGATGCGCTCCCACACGTCCTCGGGGGCCAGCTTGACCCCGCGCGGCAGCAGGTTGCGGAACTCGCAGAACTCACGCATGGCATCGAGCAGGCCCTGGCGCAGGCCGTTGACGTGGGTGCCGCCCTGGGCGGTGGGGATCAGGTTGACGTAGCTTTCCTGCACGCTATCGCCGCCTTCGGGCAGCCACAGCAAGGCCCAGTCCACGGCCTCCTTGTTGCCCGCCAGGCTGCCGCAGAACGGCGCATCGGGCAGGCGCAGGAACTCGCTTACCGAGTCTTCGAGGTACGAGCGCAGGCCGTCCTCGTAATGCCACTCGACCTTCTCGCCGGTGCCTTTGTCCTCGAAGCTGACCAGCAGCCCCGGGCACAGTACAGCCTTGGCCTTGAGCACATGCTTGAGGCGGCTGATGGAAAACTTGGGCGAGTCGAAATACTTGGGATCGGGCGCGAAGTACACGCTGGTACCGGTGTTGCGCTTGCCGACGGTACCGATCACTTCGAGCTCGGTGGCCTTGAAGCCGTCGGCGAAGGTCATCTGGTACTCGTTGCCGTCGCGCTTGACCCGTACCCGTACCTGGTTGGACAGGGCGTTGACCACCGAGATGCCCACCCCGTGCAGGCCGCCGGAGAACTGGTAGTTCTTGTTGGAGAACTTGCCGCCGGCGTGCAGCTTGGTGAGGATCAGCTCGACGCCCGACACGCCCTCTTCGGGGTGGATGTCCACGGGCATGCCGCGACCGTCGTCGGACACTTCCAGCGAATGGTCTGCATGCAGGATGACCTGCACGGTGCGGGCGTGGCCGGCCAGCGCTTCGTCGACGCTGTTGTCGATGACTTCCTGGGCCAGGTGATTGGGCCGGCTGGTGTCGGTGTACATGCCCGGTCGCTTGCGCACCGGGTCAAGGCCGGAGAGGACTTCGATGGCGTCTGCGTTATAGGCGCTAGCGCTGGGATTGGCCATGGGTTCTCGTCGTCAGTCGTAGGTGAAAATAATCAGTCAAAGTACAGAAAAATCGAACGCCTGGTACACCTGCGGTGCAATGCCGGCAAAGCTCAGCATGGCCGGCAGGTGCTGCGCGAAGCCCTGGAAGCTGTGGTCGCCACCGGCCTCGATGCGTAGCGCACAGGCCCGATAGAAGGCCTGGGCACGGCGGTAGTCCAGGGTTTCATCGCCCGTCTGCAGCCATACCTGAAAGCGCTCGGGGTCGCTCGGTGCGGGCACTTCCAGCTCGGCCAGGGCCTGCACGTGGTCCAGTGTCAGCTCCCAGGTTTCCCCGGTGTAGAAATTCTGCTGCGGGCCCAGGTAGCCGTCGAACAGCTGGTGCGGATTGACGGCCGGGTTGATCAGCAGGGCCTTGAGCCCGTGGCGCTGGGCCAGGTGGGTGGCATAGTAGCCCCCGAGCGAGCTGCCGACCAGCAATGGCGAACCCAGCTCGGCGATGGCACGTTCAAGCTGCGCCACGGCCTGGCGCGGATGGTTGTCCAGCAGGGGCACGCGCAGCTGCCCGGCCAGCCCCAGCTGCTGCATCACACTGCTCAGCTGGCTGGCCTTGGTCGAACTGGGCGCACTGTTGAACCCGTGGATATAAAGAATCGAACCCGACATGATCGCCCCCGATGCCCATGCAACGCCCGTCGCAACGAGCACAAAAGACGCGCAGTTTAGCCTGTTCGAGAAGCCTTGAGCGGCAACTTTCAAACATCAGGTTACAACCGGGCGGTGATATTCGCGTTCACTTGCAGCTTGCAGCGCTCAGTACCCACTGCTGCCGTAATCGACGGTGAAGGCAAAGTCGGTCACGCGCGAGACCCCGGTCTCGAGCCTGCCGTCGTCATGCAGGCGCAGCCAGCGATACCCCGGGGCCTGGTCGCCCACCTTGAAGTCTTCACTGCCCGGCTCGAACTGAATGCAGGTGGACGGCGAGGCGAGCAGACGCACACCGTCACGCAGCTGGTCCCACTCCTGGTGGATATGCCCCCAGAGCAGCGCGCGCACCTGTGGATAACCCTTGAGCAGGTCGAACAGCGCATCGGCGTTACGCAGCCCGATGGGCGCCATCCAGGCGCAATCGATGGAAACCGGCTGGTGATGGAAGCAGATCAGGCAATGGCGCTGCGGTGCGGCCTCGAGTGCCTGCCTGAGTAGTTGCAGCTGATCGTCTGCCAGCAGCCCCGGCACCGAGCCGCACACGGCCGAGTTGAGCATGATCACCCGCCAGGCGCCGGCATCCACCACCGGCTCGAGCAGCGAACTGCCGCGTGCCACCTGGGCCATGGGGAACGGCTCGTCGTGATTGCCGGCCAGCCAGCGGGCCGGGGCCTGGATCCTGCCGCTGAGGGCCAGAAACTGCAGATAGGATTCGACGCTGCCATCCTGCGACAGGTCGCCGGTGGCCAGCACCAGGTCGACCACCGGCTGTTCGTCGAGTACCCGCTCGACCACACGGCGCAGGCTGTCGCGGGTATTCATGCCCAGCAGCGTGCCTTCGGCTTCGGCGAACAGATGACTGTCGGAGAGCTGCACCAGCAGCACCGAGGCGTCACGGGAAGGGATGATCGAGTGCGGCAAGGCCGTCTCCTTGGGCGGATTCTGCACGATTATGGTGGGAATGCAGGCAACGGCAAACCCCGCGCCCACGACACCGGTCACATTTTCAGCGAACCGCTTCCAGTTCGTGGCCGCAGGCCAGGCAATGGCTCAGCCACTCGCCCAGGAACAGGTTGAGCTGGGCCTTTTCGTCCGGCTGGTGCATGGCCGCATTGGGGTATGGGTAGACACTGCGAAAGCGCCGCGCATGCTCGGCACTGACCACCTCGGCCATGCGCGCGTCGTGGTACACCTGCACCTCCAGCTGCGGCACCGGCAGCCACGGCAGGCTGTGCTCCTGGCGCACGCGCAGGGTGGTGGTGTAAGGGCAGGCCAGCACCACGTCGACCACCAGCACGCCGAGCATCTGGTCACCCTGGGTCATGCCGATGCGGCGCGAGCTCTGGGTGGTGCGCATGTCGGGCAACAGGCGCATCAGGCGCGCATAGTTGGCCTCGCAGGCAGCCTGCAAGCCGACCAGATCGACCCGGTAGCGCTCGCGCAACAGATTCACGACCACAGCCCCCTGACTTCATCACGGTTCAACGCCAGCCATTGCAGGGCGATGATGCTCGCGGCATTGGCAATGCGCCCATCGCGCACGGCCTGCAACGCATCCTCGAACGCCCAGGCCTTCACGCGAATGTCTTCGCCCTCTTCTTCCAGCCCGTGCAGGCCGCCCGCGCCGTCGCTGTGGCAACGCCCCAGGTACAGGTGCACGAATTCATCGCTGCCGCCGGGCGACGGAAAGTACTTGGTCATCGGCCACAGCGCACTGAATGTCAGCCCAGCTTCCTCCTGCGCCTCGCGGTGCGCAACCTCCTCGGGCTGTTCGTCCTTGTCGATCAGACCGGCGACCAGTTCCACCAGCCAGGGGTTGTCGACCTTGCCCATGGCGCCGACACGAAACTGCTCGATCAGCACCACTTCGTCACGCTGCGGATCATAGGGCAGCACGCACACTGCGTCGTGGCGCACGAACAGCTCACGGCTGATCTCGCGGCCCATGCCGCCGGCAAACAGCTCGTGGCGCAGGTGCAGCCGGTCGAGCCGGTAAAAGCCCTTGAAGCAGTTTTCGCGCCGCACGATCTGTACGTCGGTCGGCATGGCCTTTGGCTTGTCTGTCATGGATACCTCGTTACCCCATTACCACGTCGCGCCATCCTAACCTGCACACTGCGCGGTTTCACCCCTTTAAAACAATCGTGCGGGCTGCGAGGATAGGCGCAGCCTTTCTTGTCAGCTTAGTGGCGAACCGACGGCATTGCCGACGGTCCAAGCCCGATTACCGTTGCACTACAAGGATCATCATGTCACTTGCGAAATTAGCCTGCGTGACCGCCCTGGCCTTGACCCTGGGCGCCTGCCAGAGCCTGTTCCAGCCCAACATGCGCGTGCCGCTCGAGGTCAAGCGCGACAGGTGGGAGCACATCAAGCCGGGCTGCACCGCAGCCGACTGCCCGCTGGTGAACATCGACACGGTGCACTTCCCCACCAACCCCAAGCTCGATGCGATCGTCGAGCGCAGCCTGCTCAAGCTCACCAGCGATGGCGAGGGCGCACCGTTGCCGGCCTCGCTCAAGTCCTACGAGGACAGCTACCTGCAATCGGCCCAGAGCCGCAACAGCAGCTACCTGCAGGCCAAGGTACGCGAGCAGCATGACGGCTTGGTGATCATCGAGTTGTCCAGCTACCTGGACACCGGCGGCGCGCACGGCATGCCGGGGCGCGGCTTCATCAACTATTCGCGCCAGCAGGACAAGGTGCTGACCCTGCAGGACATGCTGGTGCCGGGCCAGGAGGCAACCTTCTGGAAGACCGTCGAAGAGGCCCACAAGGGCTGGCTGATCAGCACCGGCATGGACAAGGACGCCGAGTTCGTGAAGAACTGGCCGTTCCAGAAGTCACCGCACGTCGCCCTGACCTACGGCGCGGTGGTGGTGAAGTACGAGGTGTATGCCATCGCCCCGTACTCCATGGGCCACATCGAGCTCAAGATCCCCTACCCGCGCCTGAACGGCGTGATCAGGCCCGAGCTGTTTCCCGGCCGCGGTTGAAGCCCAGCAACAGATGCAGCGCCCCTGCCAGCAGCAAGGCTGGCAGGGTGGCGCCAACGTCCGCGGCGTAATGCGCCAGCACATGGTAGGTCGCCACACCACAGGCCCACGCCACCAGCGCCCCGTAGTGCAGGCCGTCGACCACACCCGGCAGGCGACGCCGGCGCAGCACGTAGTGATCGCTCAGCACCACACCGAACAGCGGCGCGAACACCGAGCCGATCAGCAGCAGGAAGTTCTCGTACTGGCCCAGCGGCGCGAAGCAGGCGATCAGGGTGCACACCACGCCGATCACCAGTGCCAGGTGCTCGACCTTCACGCCTGACAGCAGGCTGCTGGACACCGCCGCCGAGTGGATGTCGGCAAAGGCCTTTTCCGACTCGTCGAGCAGCACCAGCAACAGCGGGATGCCAAAGCCTGCGCCGGCCAGCGCCAGCAGCAGGGTGCTGGCTTCGCCATCGGTGGCGAAGGCCAGGATGTAGGCCACCCCCAGGCTCATCATCCACAGGTTGCCGATGAAGTAGCCCAGTGCGGTACCCACGAACACCTGCCCCGAATGCCTGCCGAAGCGCGAGTAGTCGGCAATCAGCGGCAGCCACGACAGCGGCATGGCGATGGCGATGTCAAAGCCCACCCCCAGCGACATCGAGCCGTCCCCGGCGCGCGTCCACAGGGCGGCCAGGTCGGCCTTGGCGAACAGGTTCCAGGTCAGCCACAGGCAGGCGCCCAGCAGCAGCCAGATGCCCCATTTGCGCAAAATGCGGCGCACGAAGGTCAGCGGGCCGGCCACCGCCAGCGCGGTGGCCAGGGCGCCGAAGCACAGTGCCCACAGCAGCGGGCTGACCCACAGGCTGTCGGCGCCGAAGGCCCGCGCACCGAGCAGGCTGGCGGCGTCGCGCATCACGATGATTTCGAACGCGCCCCAGCCCACCAGTTGCAGCAGGTTGAGAATGGCCGGCAGCGCCACGCCGTGGCGGCCCAGGCTCAGGCGCAGGGTGCCCATGGCCGACAGGCCGGTGTCGCTGCCGATGACGCCGGCGGCGGCCAGCAGCAGAACGCCGACCAGCGTGCCGAGGGTGATGGCCAGCAGCGCTCCGGACAGGCCCAGGCCGGGGCCGAGCAAGGCGCCGGTCTGCAGCACCATCAGGCCGATGCCGAGGGAGAACCACAGGGAGAACAGGTCCCGCGCGCCGAAGACGCGCTGGCTGTCGGGAATGGGGGAATCGGGGGAGTAGTGGCTGGGTGTGCTCACGATGAAGACTCGGCAGGAAATGTGGGTTGGATGGAAGGCCCTTTCGCGGGTCAAGCCCGCTCCCACGGGGTATCGCTGATCTCTAGGGCAGCGGCATACCTGTGGGAGCGGGCTTGACC
>NZ_JASCPN010000096.1:0-11264 GCF_029960155.1 Pseudomonas sp. PS01300
GGTCAAGCCCGCTCCCACAGGTACGGCATCGAACCTGGTGGGAGCGGGCTTGACCCGCGACAGGGACCGGCCAGTCACTCCAACTCAGGCGTGCTGGGCCAGTGCCTGCTGCAACGCCACTCCCGCCCCTTCCAACCCGGAATACTCCGCCGTCACCAGCCACACCGGCACCCCTTCAAGGTAGGCGCTCATGCAGCCCTTGTCGGCAAAACTCGCGGCAAAGCCGCTGCGCAGGAACAACTCGGCAAAGCGCGGAATCACCCCGCCCACGATGAACACCCCGCCACGCCCGCCCAGGGTCAGCACATTGTTGCCGGCCACCCGCCCCAGAAAACGGCAGAACTGCTCGATCACCTCCAGCGCCACCGGGTCGTCGTGCAACGCCGCGTCGGTGATCTGGGCCGGCGTGCCCAGCGTGGGGGCATGCCCGTCCAGTGCACAGATGGCGTGGTACAGGCGCAGCAGCCCGCCGCCACTGAGCACGGTTTCGGCGCTGACGTGGCCGGTGTCCAGCGCGATCGCCTGGCGAATCGCCGCCTCGCGCGCACTGCCCACCGGCAGGTCGACATGCCCGCCCTCACCCGGCAGCGCCAGCCAGCGCTGCTCGCCAAGGCCAAGCAAGGTCCCGACACCCAGCCCGGTACCCGGCCCGATCACCACCGCCGGACGGGTGGTGTCCGGGGTGCCGGCGCACACATTGCGCACTTCATCCGGCTGCAGGCGGGTCATGCCCAGCGCCATGGCGGTGAAGTCGTTGATCAGCAGCAGGTGCTCGACCTGCAGGTTGGCGCAAAATGCCTTGCGGCTCAGGCGCCAATGGCTGTTGGTAAAACGAAATTCATCGCCGCTGACCGGCCCGGCCACCGCCAGGCACACCGCCGCCACCTCGCCCTTGGCCAGGCCCTGCGCGGCCAGGTACACGCCGATGGCCTGCTCGGGGCTGGTGTAGTCAGCCGTGGGGAACACCTGCACCGCGTGCAGCGCGTTGTCGCGCCACAACGCGAAGCGGGCATTGGTGCCGCCTATGTCACCGACCAGTGCGACCTTCATTTGAAGTTCTCCAGGGCCGAGGTGAAGGCGCTGGCGCCCTGCTCGGCCGAGCTCAGCGCCACGCGCAGGAAGCCGAACAGCTCGCGCCCGCAGCCCAGGTCATTGCCCAGCGGCGCTGCCGGCAGCTCGCGAGCGGCCAGTTCGGCCGGCTCGACGCGCACCTGCAAGGTGCCGGCCACGCCGTCCACGCGCACGATGTCGCCATCGCGCACCCGCGCCAGCGGGCCGCCATCGAACGCTTCCGGGCACACATGAATGGCCGCCGGAATCTTGCCCGAAGCCCCCGACATGCGCCCGTCAGTCACCAACGCGACCTTGAAGCCGCGGTCCTGCAGCACACCCAGGAACGGGGTCATCTTGTGCAGTTCGGGCATGCCGTTGCAGCGCGGGCCCTGGAAGCGCACCACGGCGACGAAATCGCGCTCCAGCTCGCCGGCCTTGAACGCATCGGCCAGTTCCTGCTGATCGTGGAACACCCGCGCCGGGGCTTCGACCACCTGGTGCTCGGCCGCCACCGCAGACACCTTCATCACCCCACGGCCAAGGTTGCCTTGCATCACCCGCAGGCCGCCCTCGGCGGAGAACGGGTTGGCCACCGGACGCAGGATGCTTTCGTCAAGGCTGGCCTCGGGGCCTTCGCGCCATACCAGCCTGCCGTTGTCCAGGAACGGCTCCTGGGTATAACGGCGCAGGCCGGGGCCGGCCACGGTGTTCACGTCCTCGTGCAGCAACCCGGCATCGAGCAGCTCGCGGATCAGGAAGGCCATGCCGCCCGCCGCCTGGAAGTGGTTGATGTCGGCCTTGCCGTTGGGGTACACGTGCGACAGCGTTGGCACCACCTCGGACAGGTCGGCCATGTCCTGCCAGGTCAGCTGGATGCCGGCCGCCTGGGCAATCGCCGGCATGTGCAGGGTATGGTTGGTGGAGCCGCCGGTGGCGTGCAGCGCGACGATGGAGTTGACCAGCGACTTCTCGTCGACGATCTCGCCCAGCGGCATGAAGTTGCCACTGGCCCTGGTCAGGCGCGTGACCTGCTGCGCGGCCTCTACGGTGAGCGCATCGCGCAGCGGCGTGTACGGGTTGACGAACGAGGCACCGGGCAGGTGCAGGCCCATCACTTCCATCAGCAACTGGTTGGTATTGGCCGTGCCGTAGAAGGTGCAGGTGCCGGGGCTGTGGTAGGACTTCATTTCCGACTCCAGCAGCTCTTCGCGACTGGCCTTGCCCTCGGCGTAGCGCTGGCGCACGTCGGCCTTTTCCTTGTTGGAGATACCCGAGGGCATCGGCCCGCCCGGCACGAACAGCTGGGGCAGATGGCCAAAGCGCAGCGCCCCCATCAACAGGCCCGGCACGATCTTGTCGCAGATACCCAGCAGCAGCGCCGCGTCGAACATGTTGTGCGACAGCGCAATCGCGGTAGACATGGCGATCACTTCACGGCTGGCGATGCCCAGCTCCATGCCCGGTTCACCCTGGGTGACGCCGTCGCACATGGCCGGCACCCCGCCGGCAAACTGGCCCACCGAGCCGATTTCGCGCAGCGCCTGCTTGATCTGCTGGGGGAAGTGCTCGTAGGGCTGGTGCGCCGAGAGCATGTCGTTGTAGGCCGAGACGATGGCGACGTTGGCCGCGTTCATCATGCGCAGGCTGTGCTTGTCGTCGCTGCCGCAGCCGGCCACGCCATGGGCGAAGTTGGCGCATTGCAGCTTGGCGCGCATCGGGCCGTCGCTGGCCGCCCCGCGAATCAACTGAAGGTAGCGCTCGCGGGTAGGACGGCTACGGGCGATCAGCCGTTCGGTGACCTCAAGAATGCGCGGATGCATGTACTGGACTCCAGGCTAAGGGGCAGCAACCTCTGCGGCGGTTTCCCTTACAAACGATTGCGACCTAGGCTCAAGGCAGGGGCGCGAATGTCGATGGGTAACGGCTTGGCCGGTCACTCGTTGTAGATTGAACAAAATACTGCCAGCAAAAAGGCTTGTTTTCTATTTTTTTACGAATAATCTTGTAATTCCAACAACAAAATCAGATTCAGGCTCTTTCCGGGGCTCAGACAGTCTGCCAGAGGTAGCTCCATGACATTACGTATCGCAATCAATGGTTTTGGCCGCATCGGCCGCAACATTCTTCGCGCACTGTATACCCAAGGCTACCGTCAGGACCTGCAGGTCGTCGCCATCAACGACCTGGGCGACAGCTCGATCAATGCGCACCTGCTCAAGTACGACAGCGTGCACGGGGCATTCGATGCACAGGTTCACAGCGATGGCGAGAGCATCACGGTCAACGGCGACCGAATTGCCGTCAGCGCGATTCGCAACCCCGCCGAGCTGCCGTGGCAGGCGCTGGGTGTGGACGTGGTGTTCGAATGCACGGGCCTGTTCACCGAGCGCACCCGGGCCGCGGCCCATCTTACTGCCGGGGCACGCAAAGTCATCATCTCGGCCCCCGGCAAGGGCGTGGACGCAACGGTGGTGTACGGGGTCAACCACGACATCCTGCGCCCCTCGCACCAGATCATCTCCAGTGCTTCGTGCACCACCAACTGCCTGGCGCCGGTGGCGCAGGTACTGCACCGCGAACTGGGCATCGAACAGGGCCTGATGACCACCATCCATGCCTACACCAACGACCAGAGCCTGACCGACGTGTACCACAGCGACCCGTACCGGGCGCGGGCGGCCACCCAGTCGATGATCCCGAGCAAGACCGGCGCAGCCGAGGCCGTGGGCCTGGTGTTGCCGGAACTGGCCGGCAAGCTGACCGGCATGGCCGTGCGGGTGCCGGTGATCAACGTGTCGCTGGTGGACCTGACCCTGAACGTGACACGCGAGGCCAGCGTGG
Organism: Pseudomonas sp. PS01300; assembly: GCF_029960155.1. NCBI lineage: Bacteria > Pseudomonadati > Pseudomonadota > Gammaproteobacteria > Pseudomonadales > Pseudomonadaceae > Pseudomonas > Pseudomonas sp. PS01300. The sequence continues at coordinate 3,895 of NZ_JASCPN010000096.1, forward strand.
AAGAGGTCAATGCGCTGATGAAAGAGGCCAGCCAGCACTCGAAGATCCTCGGTTACAACACCCTGCCGCTGGTGTCGTGCGACTTCAACCACAACCCGCTTTCGTCGATCTTCGACGCCAATCACACCAAGGTGGCCGGCAAGATGCTCAAGGTGATGGCCTGGTACGACAACGAATGGGGCTTTTCCAACCGCATGCTGGACAACTGCCTGGCGCTATGGGAGGCGCGATAGTCTCAAGCCGCAAGCTTCAGGCGGCAGGCAAGCCGGGGGGTAAGCCTGCATTTCCTCCTGCCGCCTGGCGCTAAAAGCTTGCCGCTGCTTTTCCCCCTTGACCAACAGCATTGATGATAAGCATTATCATTCGCTGAAATCCCGGTCAGGTATCGCTGTGAGTCAGTCCCACTTCAACGCCGTCTTCCTCGCCCAGCGGGTCACCCTGCTACGCACCCTGCAGCGCATGGTCGACAACCCCAGCACCGCCGAAGACCTGCTTCAGGAAACCTACCTGCGCGTCACCCGCGCCCTGGGCGAACGCCCCATCGAGCACCTCGAACCCTTCGTGTTCCAGACCGCCCGCAACCTCGCCCTGGACCACCTGCGCGCCCGCCGCGTGCAAGCCCGCACCCTGCTCGACGATGTGCCCGAGGCGGTGCTGCACAACGTGGCCGCCAGCCACGGCAGCGCCGAGGACGCCACCCACGCGGAGCAGTTGCTGCGCCGCCTGAGCACCTCGCTGGGCGAGCTCAGCGCCCGCCAGCAGCGCATCTTCATCCTCAGCCGATTGCACGGCGCCAGCTATCTGGAAATCGCCGAACAACTGAAGGTGTCCGCCAGCACGGTTCAGAAGGAACTGAAACTGATCATGGCCATCTGTGTAGGCGTAGCCGATCGTCTCAATCGCGATTGAGCCTGCTTGCCTCACATGCCGATACACTTGATCATTACCTGATACACAAGCATGCCAAGGACCCTCCGTGACCGACAGTGCCCCTGACCGCCCTGCGCCGCCAGACCCGGCTGCCTGCGACAGCGCCATGGACCAGGCGCTGGACTGGCTGATACGCCTGCAATGCGCCACGCCCGAAGACACCCGGGCCTTCGAGGCCTGGCTCGAGGCCGACCCGGCCAATGCCCCGGCCTACGTGCAGGCCGAAGCCCTGTGGCACGGCGACAGCGTGCGCGCCGCCGCGCTGCAGCTGCAGCAACGTCAGCGCCCCTCACGCCTGGCCCGCCTGCGCCCGCACTGGAAGCCGCTGGCCACCGCCGCGGTGCTGCTGGTGGGTGTGTTCACGGTCGGCAACCTGCCCATGCGCCTGCAGGCCGATCACCTGACCGTGGTCGGCGAGCGCCAGCGCCTGGAACTGCAGGACGGCTCCAAGGTACTGCTCAATACCAATTCGGCGTTCTCCAGCAACATCAACGACCGCCAGCGCATCGCCCGGCTGTACCAGGGCGAAGCCTACTTCCAGGTCCCCGGCGGGCAGCAGCCCTTCGAGCTGCGCGCCGGGCCGTTGCGCGCCAGCGTGCGCGACACCGATTTCGCCGTGCGCTACCTCGACGGCCAGGCACAGGTGCGGGTGCAGCGCGGCGACGTCGACCTGCTGGGCAACAGCGACCAGCGCATCCGCCTGTCGGCCGGCGACAGCATCAGCCTCGGCCCCAACGGTTTCAGCCAGCGCGAGCGCCTGGACGGGCAAAAGGACCTGGCCTGGATCGAGGGCCGGCTGGTGTTCGAGAACTGCCCCCTGAGCCAGGTGCTGGCCGAGTTGGGGCGCTACTACCCGGGCTGGATCATCAACACCAGCGAGCGCCTGCAGAACGTCGCCGTCACCGGCAACTACCGCCTCGACCAACCCCTCGAAGCGGTGCGCTCGCTGGCCCACATCACCTCCGCACGCCTGCAGGAGTACCCGGCGCTGGTGATTCTGAACTGAATCGGAATCTTTTTTTACGCGATGCCCCGTGGTCACACGTCTCGTTATAGCCAATGCAACTGATTCTTATTTTTGAATCGGCCGCACCTATAACATTCGCGCGACAGGGAGCGCTTTCGATGTCCAGAGGTTTCACTCGCCGGTCTACCGTCTCCACCCGCACAGCGGGCCTGCAACGTTGCACGCTGTCGCTGCTGACCCTGGCCATGCTGGCCGGCGGCGTCTGCAGCCTGCCGGCGCTGGCCGCCGAGCCCGCCCAGGCAGCCAACCCGCGCATGGGTGACTACCGCTTCGCCATTGCCCAGCAGCCGCTGGTGTCGGCGCTCAACGCGTTTACCGCCGTCACCGGCTGGCAGGTGGGGTTGTCCGCCGAGCTGGCCGAAGGTGTCGCCTCGCCAGGCGTGCGCGGCTCGATGCCGCCCGAGCAGGCCCTGCGCCAGATGCTCGCCGGCACCCAGCTGAACTACCGCAAGCTCAGTGCCGGCAATGTGGTGATCGAGCGCGCCGCCTCCAACGCCATCACCCTGCAGCAGGTGACCGTCAGCGCCACCCGTACCGCGCAGGACGTGAACCAGGTGCCAAGCACGGTGAGCGTGCAGACCCGCGAGCAGCTGGACCGCAGCAACGTCAACACCATCAAGGACCTGGTGCGCTACGAGCCAGGTGTCTCGGTCAGCGGCGTCGGCCAGCGCAGCGGCCTCAACGGCTACAACATCCGCGGCATCGATGGCGAGCGCGTACTGACCCAGATCGATGGCGTGTCGATCCCCGACAGCTACTTCTACGGCCCCTACGCCCAGACCCAGCGCAACTACGTCGACCCCGAGATCGTCAAGCGCGTGGAGATCCTGCGCGGCCCGGCCTCGGTGCTGTACGGCAGCAACGCCATCGGCGGCGCGGTCAGCTACTTCACCCTCGACCCGGACGACATCATCAAGCCGGGCAAGGACGTGGGTGCACGCCTCAAGGCCGGCTACAGCTCGGCCGACGAGAGCTGGCTGACCTCGGCCACCGTGGCCGGGCGCGAGGGCGATTTCGACGGCCTGCTGCACCTGAGCCAGCGCAACGGCCACGAGACCGAGTCCTACGGCAGCCACAGCGGCGATGGCCTGGCGCGCACCGAGGCCAACCCGCAGGATGCGCGCACCACAAACGTGCTGGCCAAGCTGGGCTGGAACTACGCCGACGACGCGCGGCTGGGCCTGACCTACGAGCGCTACAAGGATGATCGCGATACCAACCAACTGAGCGCAGTGGGTGGGCCGTTCATTCCCGGCTTTGGTGCCTCCAACTCCTACCGCGTACGTACCGGCAACGACACCGTCACCCGCGAGCGATTTGCCATCAACCACGAATTTGCCCTGGGCAGCCTACTGGCCGACAACATGAAGTGGAGCCTGAACTACCAGATCGGCAAGACCGACCAGCGCACCGAAGAGGTGTATGCGGCCAGAGGGCGCGAGGTGTTCCGTGATCGCCAGACCCTCTACCAGGACCGTCAGTGGGTACTCGACGCCCAGCTCGACAAAGCCTTCAGCCTTGGCGATACCGAACACCTGCTGACCTACGGCACCACGCTCAAGCAGCAGAAGGTCACCGGTTCGCGCAGCGGCACGGCAACCTGTCTGAATGTGGGCGGTACCTGCCGCGCCGTTGGCGATGCCAGCCCTGGGGACGCCCAGGTCAAGGTCAGCGACTTCCCGGACCCGACCATCAACACATACAGCCTGTTCGCCCAGGACGAGATCCGCTGGAACGACTGGACTTTCCTGCCGGGTGCACGCTATGACTACACCCGCCTCAAGCCCGACATGACCGACGAGTACCTCGGTGCACTGGGCAGCGCCAACAGCGTCAATGACGCCGAGAAGAAATGGCACCGCGTCTCGCCCAAGCTGGGTGTGACCTACGCCTTCAACGACAACTACACCTGGTACGGGCAATACGCTGAAGGCTTCCGCACGCCGACGGCCAAGTCGCTGTATGGTCGCTTCGTGAACCTGGCAGGCGGGTATACCGTGGAGCCGAACCCGAACCTGGAGCCGGAAAAGAGCAAAAGCTACGAAACCGGCCTGCGCGGCAACTTCGATGCGGGGCACTTCGATGTGGCGGTGTTCTATAACAAGTACCGCGACTTCATCAACGAAGACGCCGTGCAGTCGTCCGACCTGGGCAACACCTTCGCCGCCAACAACATCAAGCACGCGACCATCAAGGGCGTCGAGTTCAAGGGCCGCCTGAGCCTGGCGCCTTTTGGCGCGCCAGAGGGCCTGTATGCTCAGACCTCCCTGGCCTATGCCAATGGCCGCAACGACGACACCGGCCAACCGCTCAACAGCGTCAACCCGCTGACCGGGGTGTTCGGCCTGGGCTACGAACAACGCGACTACGGCACCCTGCTCAGTTGGACCGTGGTCAAGCGCAAGAACCGCGTCGATGACACCAACTTCTTCGCCCCCGACGGCAGCAGCGGCCGCTTCCGCACCCCGGGCTACGGCACGCTGGATCTGAGCGGGTTCTACAAGGTTACAGACGACATCACCATCAATGCCGGGGTGTACAACCTTGCCGACAAGAAGTACTGGCAATGGGATGACGTGCGCAGCTACGCCACCGTGGGCAAGGATGGCCTGGGTGAAGCGGCGGTTACCCAGCCGGCCAATCTGGACCGCCTGACCGCACCGGGGCGCAACTTCGCCATCAACCTGGTGTGGGATATCTAGACGCTACGCCGGCAAGGCCGGCTCCCACAGGGAGCTGGCCTGCCGGCGAATGGCGCGCAACCTTTTTTACTATTTCCACGCCCCTCATTCGTCTAGTTACTAACGTCTAGTCACCCGCTCACCATTTCCCAAGGATGCCCCATGACCGCAACCGCCGAACGCCCTGCCCTGCGCTCGCAGCGCCTCAACCAGCTCACCCATGCGCCGCACAGCGAGCTCGATGCGCTGGTCAAGTCCCATGCCCCCTTCGACACCCGCGAAAGCTTCGCCCGTTTCGTGGTCGCCCAGTACCTGTTCCAGTCCGAACTCCAGGCGCTGTACAACGACCCGCAACTGATCGCCATCGTGCCCGACCTGGCCGAGCGCTGCCGCGCCGAACAGGCCCGCCTCGACCTCGCCGACCTCGACACCGTAGTACCGGCCGCCTTCCCCGGCGCCGTGCATAACCCAAGCCTGGGCGCCGCCATGGGCTGGATATTCGTCTCCGAAGGCTCCAAACTCGGCGCCGCGTTCCTGATCAAGCGCGCCGTCGGCCTGGGCCTGTCGGACAGCTTCGGTGCCCGTCACCTGGGCGAGCCGGCCGGTGGTCGCGCCGAGGGCTGGAAGCAGTTCACCCGCATCCTCGATGGCCTGGAGCTCAGCGCCGAAGAAGAAGCGGCCGCTGAACAAGGCGCCGTGGCTGCGTTCGAACGTTTTACCGAGTTGCTCAAACACGCCTACGCCACCGCGCCCAAGGCCGAGCTGGCCTGATGCGTGCCGGGCCGGCCAGCCGCGCTGGCAGCCGGCCCTCACCTGTGCAGTCAATGGACCCCATGACCCGCCCATCCACCTCCAAGCTGTCCCGCGTGCTGTTCGGCCTGCTTGCCTATGTAAGCCTGGGCATCGGCCTGGTGGCCATCGTGATCCCCGGCCTGCCGACCACCGAGTTCATCCTGCTCGCGGCCTGGGCTGCCACGCGCAGCTCGCCGCGCCTGAGCGCCTGGTTGGAAAACCACCGGTTGTTCGGGCCGATCCTGCACAACTGGCGCAACGGCAAGGTGATTCAGCGCCGGGCCAAGGTCAGCGCCACGCTCAGCATGCTGCTGTGCGCCGGCCTGATGCTGGTGTTCATCGGCCTGCGCTGGCCGGTAGGGCTCGCCATCGGCGGCATGGCCCTGGGCAACCTGTGGATCTGGTCGCGCCCCGAGCGCGTGCCTGCCGCCCCGCATTTGACCAATCAGCCCTGATGGTCTGCAATGGCCCACCAACGGGAGGGCCAACCATGAGTCATGTTCTCAACAGCATCGTCAGCGCCCTGGGGTTAGCCCAGGATGCGCTTGAGCACCTGCACCTGCACACTGCAGGAGCCCTGCCATCGACATTCGAAGTTACCGAACTGGCCAGTGCCAGCATTGCCGCCACGGGCCTGGCCATCGCCGACCTGCTCGCCGGCCAGACCGGCACGCGCCCCGGGGTGCAGGTGGACCGACGTCTGAGCTCCCTGTGGTTCGCCACCAGCATTCGCCCCCAGGGCTGGAGCCTGCCGCCGCTGTGGGACGCCGTGGCAGGCGATTACCCGACCCGCGATGGCTGGATCCGCCTGCACACCAATGCCGCGCATCACCGCGCCGCTGCCGAACGGGTGCTGGGAGCGGTACACGACCGCGATCAGATGGCCCGGCGGGTTGTCGAGTGGGAGGCAGAGGCGCTGGAAACTGCCGTGGTGGCTGCGGGCGGATGTGCCGCGCAGATGCGCAGCTGGCAGCAATGGTCGGCGCACCCGCAGGGCATGGCGGTCAATGCCGAGCCGCTGATCGATCGCAAGGCTGGGCCGGCTGGCGAACTCAAGGGCTGGACCGGCACCGCGGCGCAGCCGCTCAAGGGGGTACGCGTGCTGGACCTGACGCGCATTCTTGCCGGGCCCGTTGCCAGCCGCCTGCTGGCGGGGTTCGGTGCCGACGTGTTGCGCATCGATCTGCCGGGCTGGGAGGAGCCCTCGGTGGTGGCCGAGGTGACCTTGGGCAAGCGCTGCGCGCGCCTGGACCTGCATGCTGCAGAGGACCGCGCCGTGTTCGAAGGCCTGCTGGCAGGTGCCGATATCCTCCTGCACGGCTACCGCGCCGACGCGCTGGAGCGCCTCGGCTATGGCGCCGAACAACGGCGCAGGCTCAACCCCGGGCTGATCGATGTCAGCCTCAATGCCTATGGCTGGAGCGGCCCGTGGCAGCATCGTCGCGGCTTCGACAGCCTGGTGCAGATGAGCAGCGGGATCGCTCGCGAGGGCATGCGCTGGCGTCAGGGCGAGCGGCCGGTGCCGTTGCCGGTGCAGGCCCTGGACCATGCCACCGGCTACCTGATGGCGGCTGCCGCGATCCGTGCACTGGATGAGCGGCTGCGCAGCGGCTGTGGCGGCTCGGCGCGTCTGTCGCTGGCGCGCACGGCCAAGCTGCTGGTGGACCAGGGCACGGTGATCGAGGACTTGCCGTTGGCCGGCGAAACCGAGGCAGACCTGGCCCCGGCCGTGGAGCAGACGCCGTGGGGGCCGGCCAGGCGCCTGCAGGCGCCGTTGCAGGTGCAAGGCGCGCCGCTGGTATGGGCGCGGGGGGCTTGCGAGCTGGGGTCGGCCGAGCCTCGCTGGTGACCGCCAGAGGCTCTTCGCCGGCAAGGCCGGCTCCTACAGAAGGTCGCACCAACCTGTAGGAGCCGGCCTTGCCGGCGAACACCTCGCCACC
>NZ_JASCPN010000097.1:0-11009 GCF_029960155.1 Pseudomonas sp. PS01300
GTATCACTTCGTGCACGGCCAGCATGCGCAGGCCATCTGAGTGGTCGCGGCCAGTGTAGCGCCGGTCTGCGGCAGACCGGCGCTACGGCTCGCGAGCCGCCGATTGCAATAAGGGCTTCAAATCGTCTCGCAGTTCTGGTACAAAGTGCGCCTGAAAGCGGGTGTCGTATAATGGCATTACTCCAGCTTCCCAAGCTGATAACGAGGGTTCGATTCCCTTCACCCGCTCCAGTCACTTCCCCCTCCCCGTTACAAGCCCCCTCAGCACTCGAACCATCCAACTGAATATGCTCGCAGCCTCACATGACAGTGGCTTGCTTACAGGCAGTTCTGGATAATGCCCTTAATCGATACCCCGCATCCAAGACGGATAGCAAGAGGGTGAAAATTTCAGTTGGGTAAATCCATGGGGGATGAGTTGTCCAAGCAAAAGGATCTTAGCCAGTTGCAGATCGACGGAGTTTTCTGCATCAGCCTGCGGGAGCGGACTGACCGTCGAGACCTTTTGACCCGGGAGTTCGAAGGCAGCGGGTTGAACATCGAATTTCTCATCGTGGACCGCGATAGCGAGAATCCCGAGCGGGGCTGCTTCGACTCCCACGTGACCTGCGCAAAAATGGCTCTGGAGCGTAAATATCGGCGGGTACTGGTGCTCGAGGATGACGCCACCCTGCTGACCTTCGACCCACGCCAGGTGCACCAGATCAACACCTTCCTGAACGGGAAGGAACCCGAACTGTTTTATCTTGGAGCGAATCTGGGGAGGGTATGGCTCACCTGGCACAGGGGAATAGCCCGTGTACGGGCCAAAGGTACCCATGCTTACATTCTGTCCAGCAAAGGCTGCGAGCGCCTGGTCAGCCATTCACCCTATACGGGTACGGCGATCGACAAGGTCTATTCAAAGCGATTCCGGGCGTACATGGCCTTCCCCATGCTGAGCCAGCAACAACCCGAGGAGGTCGTTGCAAGCGACGTGCTGGCCGCTCGCTCCACGGACGGCACCTTCCCTGACGCCGCGTACTGGCGCGCAAACTGGCGCAGGCAATATGCAGAGGCGCTCAGAAACATCGGTAAGACGATGCTGTGCAGAGACCTCTGACAGCCGGTCCTGCGCCTCACCCTAAACCCGCCATATGGCGGGTTTTTTGTGGTCACTCCAGCCCCGGCAAGCAATTTGCTGCCCATGCACTCGGTAGGCGGGCAACGCAGGGCACGGTATTCTGCGAGAAACCTGCGCCCGCCTGATTCAGATCAACACCGCCCCCAAAGACCTTGGTAAAACCCACCGCTGCTCCGAAACATCACAAGGATCGGTCCATGTTTCTCTCCCGCTGGCTCCCCGGCCTCGCCAACCTGCTGCGTTACCGTGCCGAATGGTTTCGCCCTGACCTCCAGGCCGGCCTGTCGGTTGCCGCCATCCAGATCCCCATCGCCATCGCTTACGCGCAGATCGTCGGCCTGCCGCCGCAGGTCGGGCTGTACGCGTGCATCCTGCCCATGATGGTGTACGCCCTGGTGGGCAGCTCGCGCCAGTTGATGGTCGGGCCCGACGCTGCCACCTGCGCCATGGTCGCCGGTGCCGTGGCGCCGCTGGCCATGGGCGACCCGGCGCGCGTGGCACAGTTGTCGGTGATCGTCACGGTGCTGGTGGGGCTGATGCTGATCGCCGCAGGCCTGGCACGGGCCGGCTTCATTGCCAGTTTCTTCTCCCGACCGATTCTGATCGGCTACCTCAACGGTATCGGCCTGAGCCTGCTGGCCGGCCAGTTGGGCAAGGTGCTGGGGTTCAAGATCGAGGGCAACGGCTTCGTGCTCAGCCTGATCAACCTGCTCGAACGCCTGAACGAAATCCATTGGCTGACGCTGTTCATCGGCCTGGCCGGCCTGGCTCTGCTGATCTGGCTGCCCCGGCGCTACCCCAAGCTGCCGGCAGCGCTGGTGACCGTGGCCATCGCCACCCTGGTGGCCGGCCTGTTCGGCCTGGACCGCTTCGGCGTGGCAGTCCTCGGTCACGTGCCCTCGGGCATGCCCACCCTCGCCTGGCCGCAGACCAACCTCGAAGAGATGAAAAGCCTGCTGCGTGACGCCCTGGGTATCGCTACGGTCAGTTTCTGCAGCGCCATGCTGACCGCACGCAGCTTTGCCGCACGCCATGGCTATGCGATCAACGCCAACCATGAATTCCTCGCCCTGGGCGTGTCGAACCTGGCCGCCGGCGCCTCGCAGGGGTTTGCCATCAGCGGCGCCGACTCGCGTACCGCAGTCAACGACATGGTGGGTGGCAAGAGCCAGCTGGTGGGCATCATCGCGGCGCTGGTGATCGCGCTGTGCCTGCTGCTGTTCACCGTGCCCATGGCGTGGATCCCGCAGGCAGCCCTGGGCGCCGTGCTGCTGATGGCCGGCTGGGGCCTGATCGACGTCAAGTCGCTGAGCAAGATCTACACCCTCAGCCGCTTCGAGTTCTGGCTGTGCATCCTGACCACGGTCGGCGTGCTGGGCGTGGGCGTGCTGCCGGGCATCATCATCGCGGTGACCCTGGCGATCCTGCGTCTGCTCTACACCATCTACCAGCCCACCGATGCAGTGCTGGGCTGGGCGCCCGGCATCGAGGGCCAGGTGGACATCCGCCGCCACAAGGACGCGCGCACGGTGCCAGGGCTGGTGGTGTACCGCTTCGACGACGCGATCCTGTTCTTCAACGCCGACTACTTCAAGATGCGCCTGCTCGACGCGGTGCAGAAGGAGGTGGAAGCCCGCGCCGTGCTGTTCGACGCCGAGGCGGTCAGCTCGATCGACGTGAGCGGCATCGCGGCGCTGCGCGAAGTGCGTGAAACCCTGATGGCCCAGGGTATCGTGATGGGCATCGCCCGGGCCCGCGGCAGCTTCCTGCGGATGCTGGTGCGCTCGGGGCTGGCGCGGGAGATGGGCAGCGAGCTGCTGTACGGCTCGGTGCGGGCAGGCATTCGCGCCTACCGACTGTGGCGCAACAAGGTCAGGCGCGAGGCGGCTGTCGCGCAGTAAACCTTTCGCCGGCAAGGCCGGCTCCTGGCGATGTTGCAGGAGCCCGCCTTGCCGGCGAAGCGGCAGGGTCAACGCGGCTCACAGGCCTGCGGCGTCCCCTGCCCGCTACCGATCAGGGCGATCAACCCACACGGCAATGACCCACGCCATTGCAGGTAGTCATGCCCGGCCGGGTATTCCACCTGCACCACCGGATACCCCTTGGCCTGCAGCACGTCGCGCAACTGGCGATTGGTGTCGAGAATCTTCGGCCCCTCGAACAACCCCGACTGCAGGTAGAAGCGCAGCGGCGCACGCGGTGCACGCACGTACTCGCGGGTCAGCCAACCAGGCTCCATTCCTTCCGGCGCCCACCAGTACGACCCCGACAGGCTCAGCACATTGCCGAACAGCTCCGGATGCTGCAGCCCCAGGTAGGCCGAGGCCAGCCCGCCGTAGCTGGAACCTGCCACCACCGTGCGGTCGGCTGGGGCCGACAGCCCGCGCGCCTTCGCCCAGGGCATCAGTTCCTCGGCCATGAACCGCGCAAACTGCGGGTTGGGTGGCAGCTCGACCTGGCGCGACAGGTCGGTCGGGTTGGCGATGATCAGCGCAGCAGTGGGGCCGATCAGGCCATCGGCGAGCAGGTTGTCGAGCAGCGTCGGGGTGGGCACCTGCCGGGTGTAGGCATGCGCATCGAACAGCACCAGCAGCCCCTGCCCCGCCGCCCCCGGCGTCCAGCCCGGCGGCCGGTACAGGTACACGTCACGCTGGTTGCCCAGCACCTTGCTGGTCAGCACCTGGCGCGCCAGCGTGCCCCGGGCTACCCCGGGGCGCTGCGCCACCCAGGGCTGCGCCGGCGCGTCGGCAAGCTCCAGGCGCGAGCGCGACAGCCAGCGATCGCCACTGCCATCGGCAAAGCCGTTGGGGTTGAGCGGGTCCTGCCGGGAGCTGGCCAGAATCACCCGGCGGTCAGTGGAGGGCGGTACGTCCGGTGCCATCTGGTAGCTCATCCGGGTGCTGGAAGGCACCACGTAGCTGCGAAACCACACATCGCTGTCGCCCAGGCGCTGCAGCTCATCATGGTTGCCCGACGGTGCGCCGAACACCCGAACGTTGTGCCGGGCACCTCGCCACAGGAAGGTCACCAGCGATTGCCCGGGCTGCTCCGCCAGCGCTTCGACCAGGGGCGTACCCTGCTGCTCGCGGGCCTTCCAGAAGGCCTGGGTATCGCCCCCCTTGGCCACATGTGCCGCCAGCTCGCGCATCACCGGGCTTTGCAGGCGCGTCTGCTGGGCCTGCTGCTCGGCCACGCTGGTGACACCGGTCAGCTTGAGCGAATAGGCAGCCTGCGGGCGGGTGGCGATGGCTTCTGCGCGCACGCCATACAGGCCGTCGTGGGGGGCGATGAACATGAAGTCGCGCACCATGTCCAGCCCGTCCACCAGCAACCGCACCGGCTGGCCGTCGGCATCGAGCAGGCGCACGCTGACGTCGCCCTCCACGCGCCCCTGCACGAAGTCACCGGCCTTGAGCGGCACGGTCCATACCGGCTGCAGGCCCTGGCCGATGGCGCCGCTGACGCTGTGCCCGGGCACCAGCGAGGCCGCCATTGCGGCGCCTCCGGTCAGGCTGGCCAGCGCAAGGCCGGCGCAAAATGTCTTGAGTCGTTGCATGTACACCTCAGAAGTCGATGCTGGCCGAAAGTTTCAGCGTGCGCGGCTCGCTGACCGTGGCGTAGCCGTCGTTGAACACACCGGCCCAGTAGGCACGGTTCTCGACGTTCTCCAGGCTGGCGCGCAGCACCACGTCCTTGCTCAGGATGCGCGTGCTGTAGCGACCGCCCAGGTCATAGCGGGTCCACTGCGGAATCTTCAGTTCGTTGGCCGAATCCAGGTACTGCGAGCTGCTGTGGATGGCCAGCGCGGTCAGGGTCAGGCCCTCGACCCAGGGCGTGTCCCACTCGCCGCCCAGGTTGGCCGACCACTGCGGCACCCCGCGCGCGGCGTTGCCATCGAGCTTGCCGCCAGCGGTCTTGGTCAGCTCGGCACGGGTATAGGTCACCCCACCCAGCAGGCGTACGCTCGGCGTCAGCGAACCGAACAGGTTCCACTCCACCCCGCGATTGCGCTGCTGACCATCGTCGGTGTAACGGTTGCTGGCGGTGTCGAGCATCATGCTCGGCTTCTCGATCTGGAACACGCTGACGGTGTGGGTGAAGTCGCCCAGGTCCCACTTGACCCCGGCTTCCACCTGCTTGGACTTGTACGGGGCGAACTGCTCGCCATAGTTGGCAGCCGACAGGTCGCTGACCATGCCGCCCTGGGTCAGGCCCTCGATGTAGTTGGCGTACAGCGAGACATCCGCCTCCCACGGCCTGAGCACCACGCCCAGTGCCGGGGTCAGCGCATGCTCGTCATACGAAGGCGAACTCATCTTCTGGCGCACCCGCTGCGAGCGCACGCCCAGGGTCAGCAACAGCTTGTCGTCGACGAAGCCCAGGGTATCGGCCACGGCAAAGCTCGACAGAGTGTTGTCGCCGGTCTTGTCGCTGGAGCCGATGTTGCCGGCAATGATCGGTTTGCCGGGGTGATAGATGTTGGTCGTGTACTTTGCCCCGGTGACGGTGGCGGCGCGACCGATGTCCTGGTGCAGCAGGGTGGTGCTGAGCACCAGCTGGTGGGTCACCGGACCGGTACTGAAGTTGCCTCGCACACCCGCTTCGGTGGACAGGCTATGGGTATAGCCGCCCTGGTTGTAGGTTTCGGCGGTGGCGTCGCCGTTGCCGGAGGTGATGATCGAGCGCGTGCCGTTGAGGAAGCCCTTGTAGCGGGTACGCGCACCGCCGACGCTGGCGTAGGCCGTCCAGTCGTCCGACAGTTCGTATTCGCCGCGCAGGATCACCGCCTTGCTGATCTGCTTGGCCGAAATACCGTCGAGGATGTTGGAATCCGGCTTGGGCGCCTTGGTCACGTAGCCCAGTTTGCTGAAGCCGGCCATCATCGGGCTGCCGTTCTGCATCTTTTCGTGGCTTTCGTAGGCATCGAGTTCCAGCTTCCAGCCATCGCCACGGTAATCCATGCCCAGGGACGCCAGGGTGCGGTCCTTGGACTGGTCGTCGACCCCGGTGTCACCGCTGCCGTACACGCCGTTGAAGCGGATGCCCAGGCGGTTCTCCTCGCCCAGGCGCCGGCTCAGGTCCAGGTGCTCGGCCCAGTAGCCGTCGGATACGTAGCTGGTGGTCAGGCGCGTCAGTGGCGCATCCCCGGCCCGCTTGGGCACCAGGTTGATCACCCCGCCCACACCGCCGTTGGGGGCCATGCCGGTGAGCAGTGCGCCAGGGCCCTTGAGCACCTCGACGCGCTCCAGGAACTCGGTGGGCACATGCCCATCGGGCGCCAGGCCATACAGACCGTTGACCGCAAGCTCGGTGGAGTCGATGGAGTAGCCGCGGATCATGAAGTTTTCGTAAGTGTGGCCTTCACCGGTGCTGAAGCGCACCGACGGGTCGTTGCGCAGCACCGCGCCCACCGTGCCGCTCTGCTGGTTTTCCATGTGCTGGGCGGTGTAGGCGGTGATGTTGAAAGGGGTTTCCATGATGTCGCGATTGCCCAGCATGCCCACCTTCGCACCGCGTGCCACCTGGCCACCGCTGTAGAGCTCGGGCGGGTTGCTGCTGTTGCCCACCTGCGCATTGACCGTGGTGGCACCCAGGGTCAGCGCGCCGTCGCTCTCGGGGCGACGCAGGATGATCACGCCGTTTTCTTCGCTGGCCACCAGGCCGCTGTTGTCCAGCAGGCGTTGCAGCGCCTGTTGCAGGGTGAAGCGGCCCTGCAGCGCCGGGGCATTGCGCCCGGCCAGCCACTGGCTGTCGGCGGCAATCGCCACCCCCGCCTCGCGGGACAGCGCCTGCACCGCGCTATCCAGCGGCTGGCTGGGCAGGTCGAGCGCCAGCACGCGGGTGCCTGCGCTCAGCTCGGCCGACACGGCCGACAGGCTGGCCGCGCCAAGAGCACAGGCCAGCACCAGGTGGCGAAGGGTGCTGGGGATAACCGAAGAAGGCGACGAACGCGTGGTCCGGGCGAGGAAAAACGACATGATCTGTCCTTTGAGCTAGGGAGTTGCCAGGAAGACGCGCTAGCTGGCCACTACCCCTCAAAAAAATTTCAACGTAGCTGCAGCCAGGTGTACTCACCCTTCTGCATCAGGCTCAGCGGCAGCACCCTGGGCAAGGCGTTCAGCAATATGTCGGGGCGGTCGCTGGGGAAGCTGCCGGTCAGGCGCAGCCCGGCCGCTCCCTCGCCAAGCCGCACCTGACGGTTGCTGTAGGCATTGAATTCGTCGATCACCTCGGCCAGCGGTGCATCGGTGAACGACCACCAGCCCTGGCGCCAGTGCTCGGCGTTCGGGGCCGCCTGCGGGTGATGCTCCACCGGCCCCGGCACACCGGGTTCGCCCAGGCGCACCCGGTCGCCGGCCAGCAGTTCGCGGGTCTCGCCATCCAGGCCGCGCACCTTCACATGACCGCGGGTCACCGCCACCTGGATATCGCCGCCACGGTCGCTGACGCTGAAGGCGGTGCCCAGCACCTGCACCTGCCCCAGCCGGGTGCTGACCAGGAAGCTGCGCAGGCGCTCGTGGGCCACGTCGAAAAACACATTGCCGTGGGCCAGCATGACCTCGCGCTGGCCGTTGCTGTACTTCACCTGCACGTTGCTTTCGGCCGCCAGCACCATCTGGCTGCCGTCGGGCAGCAGTACATTGCGTGCGGGCGCTGCATGTTCGGTCAGCAGTACCTGGTCGAACTGTGGCCGGCGCTGCCACAGCCAACCCAGCCATGCACTGCACCCGACCACCGCCAGCAGGCCGGCACCCTGGCGCAGCAGGCGACGCCGGCCGAGGTTGACCGGCTCGGGGGCCAGCGAGCCGCGCAACTGCGGGGTCAGTCGATGGATCATCTGCCAACGCTGCTCGGCCTCCAGCCAGGCACGCTCATGCTCGCTGCTTTTGTTGCGCCAGCGCTGCAACTGCCCGCTCACCTCGCGCACACGGGAGGGGTCGTCACTGTGCAGCCCCGCCAGGTAGCCCAGCGCCTGCTGTACCTTGCGTGGCGAAACCGGCCGCGCCTCAGACATGACGGCAGGCCTGGCTCAGTTCGGACAGGTCGAACACCGCGCGGCCGATGTGCAGCTCCACGGCCTTGGCCGACAGCTGCAACTCGTCACACACCTGGCGATGGCTCTGGCCATGCAGGCGCACGCGCACGAACACCTCGCGGCGCAGGCGCGGCATGCGCTCGATACGCGCAATCAGTTGCTGCAACTGCTCGCGGGCAATCAGGATCTCTTCCACGCTGGGGGTGAGCACATCGGCCCGTGTCAGCCAGTCCTCCAGCGCCGCCAGCTCGCGACTGCGCCGGCGAAACTGGTCGATGCACAGGTTGCGCGCCGCCTGGAACAGCAGCGCACGGGCATTGATCACCGGGGCATTGAGGGCATGCGCGTAGGCCTGGGCAAAGCTCGACTGGGCAATATCGGCCGCATCATCGGGGTTGCGCAGTCGGCTGCCGAGGTAGCGACGCAGGTCGGTGTAGTGCGCGAGCAGCTCGTCGGCGACAGCCGCAAACGACGGCGCGCCGGCCGTCCAGGGGGTTGAAAGCGAGGTCATGGGCGTCCGGCGCGTGATAAGGCAGACAAAACATTAATGGGAATTCGTATCATTCTCACACACTCACTCTGCCTTCGGCCAGCCCTCAGTACCCGGTGGCAGACACCGCAGGTTCCGGAGCGCTGATGACAACGCGTCGGCGTGCTACAGTCGCGCCCTGCCAACGTGCAACAAATCCCTACGAGATCCACATGCCCCTCGCCGACGTCGACGCAACCCTGGCGGCCTGGCCGCACCTCAATACCGCCCACCCGTGCACCAGCCTGCTGCTGGGCAACGGTGCCAGCCGCGCCATCTGGCGCCCGTTCGCCTACTTTTCGTTGTTCGAGCTGGCCCAGCGCGTGCGTCACAAGCCCCTCGGCCTCACCGACCAGGCACTGTTCAAATCGATGAACAGCGAGCTGTTCGCGCCGGTGCTCAGTGCCCTGAACACCACCGTGCAGGTCAATGCCGCGCTGGCGATCAGTTCGTCGGCACCGCTCAACCGCTACTACGCGATCAAGGAAGCGCTGATCCACGCCGTGCGCAGCGTGCACATTCCCTGGAAGCTGCTGCCCACTGCCCACCTGGCCGCGATCAACGCCGAGCTGCGCACCTACCAGCGCGTGTTTTCCAGCAACTACGACCTGCTCTGTCACTGGGCCGTGAACCAGGCGCCGCACGGCTTTGCCGAGCTGTTCGACGAGGAAGGCGATTTCGACGTCAGCCGGGCTCAGGGACCGGGCACGCGGATGCACTACCTGCATGGCGGCCTGCACCTGCTGCGCACCCAGCACGGCACCACGCGCCAGCGGGCGGCCAGCGGCAGCCAGTTGCTCGACGGCTTTGCCATCAACACCCCGGGCGATGTGCCGCTGTTCGTCAATGAAGACAGCAGCGACAACAAGCTGCGGGCGATTCGCGGGTCCGATTACCTGACCTGGTGCTACGCCGCGCTGGCAACGCAGCGCGAGGGGCTGTGCGTGTTCGGGCATCACCTGGACCGTGCCGACCGGCACCTGGTGGAGGCGATCAGGCAGGCGCAGCCGACACACCTGGCCATTTCGATCCTGCCGGTGAACGAGGCGGCCATCGTGAGCCAGAAGCAGCATTACGCGCGGGTGTTCGAAGCGTGCCCGGGCATCGAACTGCATTTTTTCGATGCCACCACGCACCCGCTGGGCGCGCTGGCGAATGTGCCCGCGCCGCCGCCCAAGGCAGTGGGGCGGCGTCGGCGCTAGGCCGGCCCCCACAGGAGGGCGCGAAGCCTGTAGGAGCCGGCCTTGCCGGCGAAAAGGCCGGCGCGACGCCCAACTGTACGGACACCTTTGTTGCCAACTGTAACCAGATTCCCCACCCCACCTGTGGCTCAATGAGCGGCCCCTCCAGCCCTCAGGCGCGCTCATGTCTACCCGCGAAAACACCGGCCTGGCCCTCGGCCTGCTCGGCGTCATCATCTTCAGCCTGACCCTGCCCATGACCCGCATCGTGGTGCAGGAGATGCACCCGCTGCTCAACGGCCTGGGCCGGGCCCTGGTGGCCGCGATCCCGGCAGCGGCGCTGTTGCTGTGGCGCCGTGAAAAGTGGCCCACCTGGCAGCAGGTCAAGGGCCTGAGCCTGGTGGCGCTGGGGGTGATTCTCGGTTTCCCGGTGCTGTCGGCCTGGGCCATGCAGAGCGTGCCGGCCTCCCACGGCGCACTGGTCAACGGCCTGCAACCCTTGTGCGTGGTGGTGTATGCGGCGTGGCTGTCCCACGAGCGACCTTCCACGGCGTTCTGGGCATGGGCGGCGCTGGGCAGCGCACTGGTGGTGGCCTACGCGATGATCATGGGCGCCGGACACATCCAGGCCGGTGACCTGCTGATGCTGGCGGCGATTGCGGTGGGCGGGCTGGGCTATGCCGAAGGCGGCCGCCTGGCGCGGGAGATGGGCGGTTGGCAGGTGATCTGCTGGGCGCTGGTGCTGTCCAGCCCGCTGCTGCTGGGGCCGGTGGTGTACCTGGCGCTGCAGCATGAAGGCGCGATCAGCCCGCGGGCCTGGTGGGCGTTCGGCTATGTGTCGCTGTTTTCGCAGTTCATCGGCTTTTTTGCCTGGTACGCCGGGCTGGCGCTGGGCGGGATCTCACGGGTGAGCCAGGTGCAGCTGCTGCAGATCTTCTTCACCATCGCGCTGTCGGCGCTGTTCTTTGGCGAGCAGGTGGCGCCGATCACCTGGGTGTTTGCCGGCGGGGTGATTCTGACGGTGGTGCTGGGGCGCAAGGCGCGGGTGCATCCGGCACCGGTCAAGGTCTGAGGTGCCGCCATCGCGGGTCAAGCCCGCTCCCACAGGTAAGGGTGATCCTTGTGGGAGCGGGCTTGACC
>NZ_JASCPN010000098.1:0-10656 GCF_029960155.1 Pseudomonas sp. PS01300
GGTCAAGCCCGCTCCCACAAAGGCAGTGATGAACACGTGGGAGCGGGCTTGACCCGCGATAGGGCCCGTGTAGGCAACACACTTTTTGCGTACCAATGGAGGAAAAAATGGCCACCCAACCCATCCCCGACGGTCAGCACAGCATCACCCCCTACCTGGGCATCAAGGACGCTGCCAGGGCCATCGACTTCTACAAGGCCGCCTTTGGCGCCACCGAAATGTTCCGCCTCGACGCCCCCGATGGGCGTATCGGCCATGCCGAGCTGAAAATCGGCGATTCCTCGCTGATGCTGGCCGACCCCTGCGACCAGGCCGGCGGGCTCACCAGCAGCCAATCCCTGCAGGGCAGCGCCATCGGCCTGCACCTGTACGTCGAAGATGTCGACGCTACCTTCGCCCAGGCGCTGAAGGCCGGCGCCACTCAGGTCAACGCCGTGCAGAACCAGTTCTACGGCGACCGCAGCGGCACCCTCAGGGACCCTTTCGGCAACCTCTGGTTCGTCGCCACCCACGTCGAAGACGTGTCGGTCGAGGAAATCCGCGCCCGCGCGGCAAAAATGTTCAGCCCGCAATGAACGCCACCTGCACGCGACGATGGTCGCGTGCAGGGCTTTGAATTAAGGTGGCAGGCACAGGAAAGCTGGCCAGGATCGTCCATGCGAATCATCGAGAAAAACGCCGCGCTGGTGCGCACCCTTACCCCCGCCGAAGAGGAACTGCTGCGCGGGTTCGTGCTGGGCGCCCTGGAGGGCCCGCGGCTGCTGCAGGCCAACCAGTTGCTGATGAAGGTACGCGCCGCCGGGCAGTGGCTGGCCTGCGAATGCCAGCCCAAAAGCATGCCGGTACTCAACGTCAACCTCAACGGCAGCACCGGCACGCTGTTTCTCAAGAACAACCCCGGCACCGCCGAACATGCGCCGGGCTGTGCCTTCACCAAGGACGAACGCGACACCGACGCCAGCCATAACGAGGCCGACACCCCGCCGGCGGCCTGGCTGGCACCGGACGCGCCGTTGCGCCTGATCGGTGATTTCCAGCGTGCCGCTGCCGGCAGCGGCGAAGGCAACGGCAGCGGCGACAGGCGCGAACAGCATCGCCTGCTCTCGCTGCTGCTGACCCTGATCGAAGCCAGCGGCCTGAACGTCTATGCCACCCACCTCAAAAAGGACCTGACCGCCCAGTTCGCCGAGCTGCGCAGCGTCGCCACCCGCTACCCGCTGATCGACCGCGTGCCCGCCAGCAACTACCTGGAAACCCGCCTGGACATGAAGCACATGATGATGCTCAAGGCACGTCTGCGCGACGCCACGGTGTTCGGCACACATCGGCGCCATGGCCTGCTGCTGGACTGCGTCAGCCAGATCAAGGCGCGCAAGGTGCTCACCGAGCGCAGCGAAGACGGGTTCGACTTCCAGGGCCACCACCTGCTGTGGGGCGGTAGCCGCACCCCCGGCCCGCTGCTGGCGCTGGCCATCTATTCCCCCGCCACCGCCGGCAGCCACTTCTACGAACTGATCCATGTGGCCAGCGTGCCGGTGCTGTCGCGCGCTCACCTGTTCCCGGTGTACCGCGACGAAGAGCGCGAACCGCTGAAGATGCTCGTCTCGCTGATCGACTGGATGGCCGGCAAGGGTGTGAAGGTGGTGATGCGCCGGCCGGTGATCGGCGGTCGGGTGATGGACGAACTGGTGCTCAGCTCCGACCAGGACAGGGTGCTGTCCGTGTCGCTGACCGAACAGCCGCTGGGCCCGGAGCCCGAAACGGAAAACTTCAGACGCTTTGCCGATTTCAAAGGCCTGGACACCTTCCGCAAGTACGTGGCGGGCTTCTTCATGCGGGGTCGCGACTAGACCGTCCGTCGCTCACGCCGCACCCTCGGCGCATGACGACGGACCAATGTCAGGTAGCCCACATGAAAGGAGTTCGACCATGACCCGCACCCCGATCACCGCTCTGCTGTTCGCCGCGCTGCTGGGCGCCCAGGCCACCGTGGCCCTGGCCGCAGGTACCGGCCCGACCAACCCTGCCCCCGGCAACGGCGTGCCCAACTCCACCCTTCCTGGGGCCGGGGTGGATGTGCCGGCCCCGTCCAACGAGCCGTCGATGCCCAACGGCACCGACCCACGTACCCAGGGCAACGACGACGGCCGCCAGGGCGGCATGAACACCGATGACACCCGTGGGCAGATGCCCGAGGGCACCGGTTCCGAGAGAAATGGCCACGAAGGCTCCGAAAGCAACAACAGCGGCGGTGTCAGCGGCCCGGCTGGCAGTTGACCGCTGCGCCCGCAAGCTGGCTCCTACCGGCGATACACACCCTGTAGGAGCCGGCCTTGCCGGCGAAGGCCCAAGCACTGCAACCGCTTGAGTGCCGCCCCTGCTGCCCCTATCATCCCCAGCCTTTTCCACCTGGGGCTCCCCGTGTCTGACCCTCGCCTGAAACGCCTTGGCGCTTGCCTGCTGGCAGTCCTTGGCAGCGCCTACCTGGCGCAGAACATCGTGCCGTGGCGCCAATTGATGGCCGATGAACGCACCGGGCCGGCCCAGACACGCCTGCTGCAATTGAGCGATGGCAGCCAGCTTGCGCTCAATCACGCCACCCATGTGGACATCCGCTTCACCGCGCAGCAACGACGCCTGGTGCTGCACGATGGCGAAGTGCTGGTGCAGGCCAGCAGCGACCCGCGCCCGCTGATCGTCGAAACCCCGAGCGGTGAAGTCCGCGCACACTCCGGGACGTTCAGTGTCGATCATCTGCACAGGGGCTCCCAGGTCAACGCCTACGCGGCTGACGTACAGGTTCTGCCACGGCTGGGCACCCCCAGCCTGCTGCCCAGCGGCAGCGGGCTATGGCTGCGCCGTGCCGGTAGCAGCTGGCAATGGCCAGCCCGGCCCAGCCGAATCAACACCCGGGCCTGGCCCTCCGGCAGCTAGCAGTCGAAGCGGTCCACCGCGCGGCGCCGCTCGTTGTCGTCGCGCATGTCGTAGTTGGCCGTGGTCTGGATGTTGCTGTGATGCGCCAGCTTCTGCGCGATCGACAGGTCGTGCTCCTCGATCACCCGGGTGATGAACGAACGGCGAAAATCGTGGGGCATGATCTTCACGCCCACCTGGGTACCGCGTTGGCGGGCGATGTAGTAGATCGCGTGCTTGGTGATGCGCTCGCGGGTGATATGGCTGCCGCGGCGGATGCGGTTGAACAGGAAGGTATCGTCGGCCTGGCCCTCGGGCAGCTGCGAGCGGCGAAACTCCAGCCAGGCATTGAGCTTGTCGAAGGCCCACACCGGGGCGTACTTGATCAGCTGCTTGTTGCCCTTGCCCAGCACCTGCAGGCTGCGCTCGGCAAAGTCGATCTGCTTGAGGTCGAGGTTGACCGACTCGCTCTTGCGCATGCCGGTGCCGTACAGCAAGGCGATCACCGCCGCGTCGCGCAGCCCCTGCGGGCGCGGGTCGGCAGCGCAGGCCTCCATCAGTTCGCGGATCAGCGTGCGCTTGAGATTGCGCCCCACCGGCAGGCGCGTGCCCTGGGCGGCCTTGACCGTGCGCATGCGCAGCAGCTGGTCCTGGCTGATCAGGCCCAGGCGCCAGGCTTCGTTCATCACCCCGCGAATCGCGTTGACGTACAGCGACGTGGTGTTGGGCGCATAGCCGTCGGCGCGCAACGCCGCCACCAGCGCAGTGACATGCCCCGGTTCGAGCAAGTGCCAGGGCACCTCCTTGATGTCGATGTCCTCGAAGTCCAGACGGTCGGCGGCGTCCTGCAGGATGTACTTCATGGTCAACTGGCTCGACGGGGCCAGTCGGGCGAGGTATTGCAGCAGGGGGTTGTGGAGCGATGCGTGCAGTGAATCAGGCAAACCGTGGGGTTCCTCTAGCGCAGTAGGGCAAATTCAGCCGGGGATGATACCCCTAGTCCACCAGGTAAAGCTTGATGGTTTCCCGGGTCAGCGAGATCACCTCGTGGGTGTAGCCCTCGGCATCGCTGGTGCCGTATTCCAGATACCCGTCCTTGCGCTGGATCACGTAGGCCACGCGTGGCAGTGGCCTGCCGGTTTCGCTGTCGGTGATGGGCAGACGTGCACTGTAGAGCGGCGCCTCGACCCGCCTGGCGAAGGGCGCCAACGGCGTGGCGTCGTCCAGCGTCGGCGCGGCCCACACAAAAGGTGGTATGTACGGGCTGTAGTCGTGCTTGTTCACTTCGGCCAGCAGCACCGAAACCGGGATGCGCATCACCAGTGAAAAGTACGCGTGATACGGGAACGCGGTGATGTACAGCTTGCACGGGATTGTGGTTCTGTTCTCGAGCAGGCGCTGGATGGTTTCGCGGGTCAGTTCAGTGCTGCTGGAGCGGCTCGGCAGGGTCTTGTCGAAGCTCATCTGCGCCAGGTAGTTGAAACTGCCATCGGGCGCGCGGCTTTCGAACTCGGGCGAGCCGGACAGGTTGTAGGTGATGACGTGCTCGAGGTCGAAGTTCTCGTCGCCGTCCAGCGCGCACACCAGCCGCTCGCTGATCTGGCCATTGCCGGTGTGGCGTTCGAACAGGCTGAGCAGGTCTTCGTCGGCCTGAAAACGCAGGTCGTAGCGATACGGGTTGTCGCTGAACGACACAAAGCGCAGGGGCAACGGGTCGATGCCGTGGTCCTTGACGCAGCCACAGCTCAACAGTGCACCGGCGGCCAGCGTGAAGCCGAGGGCGAAGCGGTGAAACACAGGCATGCGCCCTTCTTCCATGAGTGTGGCGGGCGCGCAGGATGCCCTAGCAGGCACTCTGCGGCAAGTGTCACGGCGCTTTGTGCGATGCCTCGTGAACCGCTGGCGCAGCGTGACCAACTGGTGTATCAAGGCGCCCTCCCGCCCCCATGGATGACACATGCGCCTGCTTCCACTGATCGTACTTGGCCTGCTGGCTGCCCAGCTCAGTGCCTGTTCACTGTTCATCCCGCGCGCCAAGGCCACGGTCGAACCGATTTCCCTGCAAAAGCAGCTCGACAGCAACCACAGTGTGTACACCCTGACCTTCGCGGCAGATGTGGATGTGCTCGACGCCTTCCGGGGCAAGACCAGCCAGTTGGGCACGCGCATCGAATGCTCGATCACCGAGGATGAGAACCTCGCCTATGACCACCGCATGACGTATTCGCTGATCGGTGAGATCGAACGCGATGACCGACCGCCCCGTGATGGCCTGTTCACCTCGAAACTGAGCTTTCAGAAAAAAGACCAGTACCGCGACCTGGGCGACGCAGCGGCCCTCGACATGCTGGCAAGAAAGCCGGTACTGCCATGCACCATGAAGGCATCCGGCTTCTTTGTGGGCTACTACTATTCGAAGCCGTTCACCTTGCAGGCCAGCGACCTGATCCGACTGATCAAGGGGCCGGTGCCTTCGCAGCGCCTATTTCTCAAACACTACTGAAGAACGTGCGGCGCCCTTGAAAACAGGTGATTGACATCAACCTAACTTGAGGTTTTACCCTTGCGCCTCCCTTGAGTGGAGTCGCCCCATGAGCACCAGCCAACCCGCCGTATTTGTGTTGTCCAACCCCGAAGGCCTGTACGACCCCAGCGCCAATGCCTATTCACACGTGGCCGAGGTCAGCACCGCCGCCAAGCTGCTGTACATCGCCGGCCAGGGGGGTGAAGACCCTGCCGGTACGCTGTCGCCCGACTTTGCCGAACAGGCGCGCCAGGCGCTGCTCAACCTGCGCACCGCGCTGGAATCCAGAGGTGCGAGCCTGGCCGATGTATTCAAGCTGACCCTGCTGATCGTGGACCATAGCGAAGCCAGGCTGGCGCTGTGGGTGGCGGCTGCGAACGCCGCCTGGGGCCAACTCAGCAAACCGACCTGCACCCTGATACCCGTGCCGCGTCTGGCACTGGACGGCATGCAGATCGAAGTCGATGCCGTGGCGGCCCTGCCCGCTTCGAGCTGATGGCCCCTAGCGCAGCGTGCACTGCGTCTGCACGATCGAGCGGTTGATGCGGTCCAGCTCGCTCTCGGCAACGACCCTGTTGTGGACGTTGAAGGCCATTTCATAGGCCTGGTTGGCAAACGCGGTGCAGTTGGGCCGCTCGAGAATCACCGCATCCATGCGCAACGCGTAGATGACCAGGGCGTCCGCCGACTGACCGGCGCGTTCGCGGTAGGCATAGCGTTGCTGGCGGGCCTGCTCGAAGTTGGCCTGCACTGCCTTTTCATAGTTGGCCTTTTGCGTGCGCTGCACAGTGGCCACCGGCACAGTGAGCAATTGATACACCGCCTGCTCGTAGGTCTTGGGGAAGCGGACTTCGTTGGTTTCGTGCAGCAACGTCTGGTTCATCACGTACAAGGTGGTGGTCGGACAGTAGTCGAAGCGCCCGCAGGCCTTGCTTGCCTTGGCTTGCAGGGCATCTGGCTGAAACCGCTGCGCCGACCAGCCCAGGGCCAGGTTGTACTGCTTGAGCGCCGTGTAATCGGCCTTCAACGCCTTGTTGAACGCCGCGAAGCACGCCGTGGTCTGCGCCGTCTGCGCATCGCCACAGCCTTTCACGCCAGAGATGTCGTCCAGCGAGTCGCCGCTGTAGTCGAGGGTCAGCGCTGGCCGTGCAGGCGTTGTCGACACCGCCACACCCTGGGTCTTGAGTGCACTGTAGCGGGCCGTCATTGCTTGCAACCTGGCACCGTCGGCTTTCTGCACGGCGGCGATTTCCAGCAGTTGCTTGACCGCGTCGAGGTCCTGGGGCTTGAGGTCCTTGTTGCCGGTCAGTGCCTCCAGCAGGTCCAGCGTGGCATTGGCATCACCGGCCTCGGAGTCCATGCGCAGCGCGCTCAAGGTCGACGCATAGCGGCTCTGTGGCACGAACTCGCCAAGGTTCATTTCTTCAAGGCTTGCGTACTTGAGCGGCTGTGCAATCTGCTGGCTCATGTCCTGGGCACACGCCAGCGAGGCGTACAGCAGGGTGATGGCAAGGGTAAGGCTGGTCTTCATGGACGTCCTGACAAGGCAACGCCACCGCAATGGTCGCGGTGGCCCACACCTGCATCGGCACGGCTGGCGCTTCCTTTAACTCAGTACACGGCCCCCACCGGGTACACGAATGCATTCACGTCATAGAAGGGCGTGCGCTGGTAAAACCAGTGCAGGCGCGCACTCGGGCTGTCGGCGAACGCCTTGTCGTCCTTGAGGCGGGCTTCGAACTCGGCCTTGAGTGCCGGGCTCTCGGCCAGCATCTTGCGCGCCATCGGCTCCATCACGTATTCCTCTGGCTCCTCCGCCGCCACCAGGGTCGCGTTGAAGAAACCCCAGGCCCAGAACGAGTCGGGGCTTTGCGGGTGCAACAGGTTGATCGCCAGCACGCCCAGCGGCTGGTCGACGTCGATCAGCACCGAACCCGCCGCAAAGGTCTGCATACGCTCCAGCGGGTTGGCCACGCCACTGACCAGCAGATGCCCTTCATAGCCCGGAATCTCGTTGGCTGCCGCACGGTCCGGCTCGAAGCCACCGGCCACCTTCACCTCATCCATGCGGTACAGCGTCACCGCCATCGCCGTGGGCTGCTCGAGGGTGCGCATGCGGATGCCATGCGCCTTGAGCCGCGCGATCACCTCGGCCCACTGCGCCGGCACCACGTACTGGCGTGGGCGCTTGACCACCAGGTCGGGCTCGGTGTTGCCAGTGACCGGCACCGTCAGCGGCTTGGGCACGTTGCCCCACACGATCGTCCTGGCACCGGTGATCGGCGACTGTTCGTAGCGGTAGTCGCCCACCTTGAAGTCCACCTGCTCCTCCTTGCCCGGCTTCCAGGTCAGCACCACCTCGCGCTGGGCCGCGAGCCGGGCACGGTCACTGGCAATGGCCTGCTGCAGCGAAGCGGCCTGCTCGCCGAGCACCTGGAACATCGTCTTGAGCATCACGTAGTTGCCCAGCACCTGGGTCTGGTACGGGTGCAGTGCATGCTGCTCGATCAGAATCGACGGCACGTTGCGGATATCGCCGTACTGGTTGGAGAAGCGCGCCAGGTCGGTGCGGTACGGGTAGTAGCCCTGGGTCGGGTCCTGGTTGTCGTTCATGCTGATGCACTCGTGCACCACATGCCCCTCGCCCTCCAGCGCCTGGTACACCGGCGCACGCATCACCGTGTCCATCCACGCGCTGCTGGCCGGCGACCAGCCATTGCCGTTATGGCAATACGAGCTGTCGTAGGGGTACATCGCGCCATCGGTGGAGTGGGTGTCGGCGAAGAAGCTCAGCTCGTAGGTGTTGAACACCCAGGCCACGTTACGGATCTCGGCGCTGTCGAGCTTGGTGAAATCGCGGTTCAGGTTGAGGTTGCGCCCGTTCACGCGCCAGCCACTCTGGCGGGGGCCGTTCTGGTTGATTCGGCCATAGGCGCTGCGGCGGATATCGCCGTCCACGTTGACACTGGGGATGAACAGGATGTTGACCTTCTGCAGCAGGCCGGCCAGCGGCTTGCTGCCGGTGGTCATGTCGCGCAGCAGCATGAACATCGCGTCCTTGCCGTTGGACTCGCCGGGGTGGATACCGGCCTCGATAAAGAGCGTCGGCTTGCCCGAACGCTTGAGCGCGGCGGGTGACTTGTCGGCCTCCAGCGAGGCCACCACCAGCAGCATCGGGTGGCCCTCGGCGCTTTTCTCCGGCAGCTCGCTGAGCACGATGGCGCCATTGGCGGCGGATGCCAGTTGCTGAAGGTAATCGCGGGTTTGCGCGTAGGTGCTGGTGTCGGCAAAGCCGGTGGCTTCGGCGACGGTGATCAGGGGGTTGCCGGCGGGCGCGATATAGCGGGTGCTGGTGAGGGTCTGCTCGAACATTGCCGGCAGAATGCGTTGCTTGGCGGCCTCGGGGTAGCCGCTGTCATCGATATAGGCCGGGGCGCCGGGCAAGGCCGCAAGGGCGGGCAGGCTGCCGAGCAGCAGCAAGGTGGCCAGCAGGGGCTGCGGGTGCAGGTCGTTCATGATGGGTCCTTATCATGCGTAAGCAGGCAACCTTAGCTGATAAGGGGCAATGTCACCGCGATGGGATGCCGGCGAAGCGCCGCGCGAGCGGCGCTCGGTGCCGGGAGCGCCGTTGCGCCACGCCGTTCTACCGCGCCGCCAACCCCATCTGCCAGAAATCCGCCTCCAGCCGCGACGCCTGGGCAAAGATCGCCACCAGCTCGGTGAAGCGCTGCTCGGTCATGCTGCGCGCCGCCAGTTCGTCCAGGTGCAGGCGCGCTGCAGCAGCCACGCCCTGATACCCCTCCCCGGCATACTCGCCAATCCACTCGCGGTACGGATGATCACCCAGCGCCGCCACCCCGTCGGGGCTCAGCGCCCGGCCGATCTCGGCGTAGCCGATCACACAGGGCGACAGCGCCACATGCAGGTCCAGCAAGTCGCCCGCCGCGCCGCAATCGAGCACGAAGCGCGTATAGGCCACGGTGGCCTGGTGCTCCGGCGCGGCCTCGATGTCAGCCTTGGACAAGCCCCAGCGCGCGCACAGGCGTACATGCAGGTCGGTCTCGTCCAGAATCGCCGCAAGCCCCGCCTGGGCGGCACGAATGTCCGAAGGCCGGCGGCTCTTGTACGCGGCCAGCGCCCAGGCCCGCGCGAACTGGATCAGGAACAGGTAATCCTGCACCAGGTAGGTACGAAACGCCGTTTCGGGCAAGCTGCCCTGGCCCATCTGGCGCACGAAGCTGTGGTCCACGTAACTGGCCCACTCGGTCGGTGCAGCAGCTTTCAAACGGTCGAAAATATCCATCGTTCACTCCCCCTGTGGGTACACGGCATCGAAAAACTCAAGCTCCAGCGCCACGGCACGCAAGAAGAAATCGGTGCTCAGCGCCTCTTCCTGGAGGCCCACACGGTCGAGTTCGGCGCCCAGGAACGCGACGAAGTCGGCGAAGGCCGGGTTGTCGTGCAAGGTGATCCATTCGGCGTGCACGAAGTTGTCCGGCAGCGGCCTGGGCGCCTTGAGCGCCCAGTCCAGGTACAGGCCCTCGGCCACGTTGAGCACCGCCAGCACCGCCGCATAGGATCGGGTGGCCGCCGCCTGGCGCATGATCGCCTTGAAGCCGGCCGTGGGCTGTGTGTCGGCCGGCGCGGTGCGTTGCGCCTCGCTCACGCCCAGTGCCTCAAAGGCGCGCAGGAAATAGGTGTTTTCATCGCTGGCGATCATGCCGGCGAAACGCGCCAGGCGCAGGCGCGCATCGAAGGTGTCGGCGGTGGCAATGGCCGCGCCGAGCAGGGTCAGGAAGCTGTCGATGAAGCGATGGTCCTGCACCAGGTAACGCACCATCACCGGGTCCGGCAGGCTGCCGTCGCACAGCTGGGTGACGAAACGGTGGCCGACGGCGGCCGACCAGGTGGGTTCGCTTTGTTTGCGCAGGTGTTCGGTGAAACGTGGGGCAGTCATGGAGCGGCCTCGCAGTGAGACCGGCAAAGAAGGCAGGCGCTAGATCCCATCCCTTCGCCGGCATGATCCGGATCAGGTTCGAAGGGTCACCGCGCTGCAGATGCCAGCGGTTTCTCAGCCCGTTGCCGGGGCTCCCCTTGGTGCGCACACTGTATACAGCGATGTGGGCAATGTGCAATGCGCAGGCACCGCATCGATGCCATCGCGGGTCAAGCCCGCTCCCACAGGAGCTGGCGCCGTCCTTGTGGGAGCGGGCTTGACC